>CAXMOW010000056.1:0-8244 GCA_964195235.1 uncultured Acidimicrobiia bacterium
CAAGGCGAGCCAGCCGCCGACGCCCCATACGAGCAAAAGCGGTACTACCGGAAGTGTCAGACGACGAAGCCGCGTGCGAAGCCAGCCGGAGTAGGTCTCGCCCTTGCGGCGAGCAGACCGCCACGAGAGTGCATTCGAAAAGCCACCCACAAAGAAGAAGATCGGCATCACCTGAAGGACCCAAGTGAGTGGATGGGTCCATTCTGCGAGACCGAGAAGGTGTTCCGGAACCACGGATCCGGCTTCGATCGTGACTGCTGCGATGAGCCAGTGGCCGAACACCACAACGAGAATCGAGATAACTCTCATCAGGTCGACTACACGGTTTCGCTCCCTAGGTGTCCTGCCGGCGATATTCTCTGCTGTTGTGAGAAAGTTGGTCATAAGGCTCCAATCCAATGGTTTCATGATCGGATTTACCCTCATTTCCCACAATCGGGGTATACCCCTATACGGCTGGAAAGCCCATCCTTCGTGGTCTGTCACCTAGCGTTTAGGTCATGAAGGCCTTCGAGGGAGGATCGTCAGTTCCTCCGGTGGAGAAGACGCTCGTACGGGTGGTAGTGCTAATGCGGCTACTCGGGTGGATCTGGCTAATGCTGCTCGTGGCTACCACGGCCGTAAACGACACTGGAGCCGACACCGCGATCGTGTTCACCGCTGCCGTGGTCGCAACCGCTGGTTCGCTCCTCTTGCTGCTTGCCGTCTCCAAGGGCTTCCTCGGGCAGGTCTGGTACATGGCCCTGGACGGCCTGATCGTCGCTTTCTTGCTGGCGGCTGGCTGGTTGGCAGGGGCCCAGGACTTCTTCGCCGGCGGCTACCCGATGTCTTGGATCGTCGTGGTCGCTTTCACCACCACACTGGCATGGACGTTCGTCCTCTCACTGGTGTTGTCGGTTTGGTTCGCAGCTCTCCACTGGGTGATGGATCTCGAGCCGGTCCGGATTGTCGGGAGCATCCAGTTCATCGTGGTCGCAATCATCGTCGGCTGGGCGTTCGACAGTCTTCGTGAGAGAGAGGCATTGAGACTGCAAGCCGAGGCGGAGAGGTCCGAAGCGGAGGCCGAGTTGGCCAAACAGCGGGAGGACGCGGCAACGCTGAAAGAGCGGACTGAGATTGCCAGAGAGCTGCACGACTCGGTGCTACAGACCCTGAAGCTGATATCCAGCTCAGCAGACGACCCCAGTGAAGTCAGGTATCTGACCAGGGTGCAAGAACGCGACCTGCGACGCACGATCAACGAGTACCAGTCGCCGCACGCCGATTCCTTCCGAGCGCGTCTCCTCGATGTCAGAGCCTCGGTTGAGGACAGGTATCGGGTCGCGATCGAGCAGGTGATTCGTGACGACGCAGAGATGACGCCGGCTCTATCGGCAATGGTCGAAGCTGCCGGAGAGGCAATGATGAACGCTGCCCGTCATTCAGGAGCATCCAGCATTGACCTGTACGCAGAAGTGACTTCGACAGGAGCCCAGGTCAACATTCGGGATCGTGGCGCCGGATTCGATGCATCGAGTATTGGAACAGGTGGTATGGCCGATTCGATCGTCAGACGCATGGAAGACGTCGGCGGGAGCGCCAGCATCAAGTCCACACCCGGTTCCGGGACAGACGTGAGTCTGTATTTGCCAAACCATGAGTGATGAGACGCAGGCCCGCATTCTCGTGGTCGAAGACCACCCGATGATGCTCTACGGGCTGCAGAAGTATTTGGAGGAACGCTATGACGTTGTCGGGTCGGCGAGCGAGGTCCAACCGGCGATCGAAATGATCCTTGAACGTCAACCCGACCTGGTGTTGTTGGATGTCAGGATTCCGGGGGGCGGGGGTGCGCTCGTGGCCGAGGCGGTCAAGAAGAAGGCCCCGAATATCAAACTTCTCGCCTTCACCGTTTCTACGAAGGCCGCCGACGTGCGACGGATGCTCCAGGCTGGGGTCGACGGATACGTCGTCAAGATGACAGAGGGGTTCGAGCTCATAGAGCAGATCGATCTGGCGCTCGCTGGTGGGAGACCCATGTCCCGATATGTGGCCAACTACTCGCTGCAGATCGACGACGTTGCCGCCACCACCTCGGAGCTAGAGGAGCTGACCCCGAGAGAGCGCGAGGTGGTGACACTTATCGCACGAGGGTTCCGGTATCGGGAGATCGCCGAGGAACTGGGTATCAGCGTCAAGACGCTCGAAACCCATATGGCTCACATATTCGAAAAGCTCGGTGTCGCCAGCCGACACGAACTCACGCGTATCGCCTTCGAAACCGGGTTCGTCGATCCAGACGGAGGACGGCAGGACTAGGCCCATCTCACTCAATCCCATTCTGTCGAAGTCGTTCTGGGCGCCGAGCCTGTATCTTGCATGATCGATGTTGAGGCCGAGTGAACAATCGGAGAGTTCCAGCATGAGTTTCGATCTGGATGGAAAAGCAGCGATCGTGACAGGTGGGGCAACTCTCATCGGCGACACGGTGGTTGCGGAATTGGTTAGAGCCGGCGCCAAAGTTGTTTCGGCCGATATCAATCGTGAGGAGGGGCAGCGCCGGGCGGATGAATACGGCGGTCGAGTCGTCTTCTCAGCCACGGACGTGACCGAGGATCCTCAACTCGACGACCTCGTCCAGCTCTGCGTCGATTCGTTTGGTGGAATCGACATTCTTGTCAACGCAGCAGCCACCTACCTCGATGACGGCCTAGAAACCAGTCGTGCCGACTGGCTGGCGGCCCTTGATGTCAATCTCGTGTCCGGAGCCATCCTCACCGCCAAGGTTGCACCTCACATGGAGAGACGCGGTAGCGGCTCCATCATCAACTTCGCGTCGACGTCGGGCAAACGTGCGACCCCCTTCACGTTTGTTTATGCCGCCGCCAAAGCGGCGATCCTGGGTGTCACCCGAGGCGAGGCTGTCCAGCTTGCGGAACGCGGGATCCGGGTCAACTCGGTGTCACCCGCTTGGGTTTGGAGCAATCCGGTGGCCAAGATGTCTGGCGGGGACAGAGCGTTGGCCGACGAGGTGG
This sequence comes from uncultured Acidimicrobiia bacterium, assembly GCA_964195235.1. Lineage (GTDB taxonomy): Bacteria > Actinomycetota > Acidimicrobiia > Spongiisociales > ZC4RG35 > CAXMPK01. Next base: position 3,015 of record CAXMOW010000056.1, read on the forward strand.
GAGGGGAACTTCACATCCTTGGCCGAATCGCTGACCCCGAAGAAGTGGCCAGAGTGGTGGTTTTCCTCGCTTCGGATTGGGCCTCGTTCATCACTGGTGAAGACATTGCAGTTGACGGCGGGTACACAGCCTTGGGTCCTGGTGCGATGGACCGATCGCACCGTGACAGATTGCAGGCTCACGATGATTGACATCTCATCGGACTGCCCGAGGGTCAGGTAGACGTCCTACGAAACAGGGTGGGGAGTAATTCAGAACCGGCCCATGCGCTAGATACCGCCCTGTGAAGCCTCACCCGACACGTTCCGTCTACCAATACTTGTGGGCAATTAGTCGCAACCCACCCATATTCTGTTCATCATGGCAAATGAAGACGCCTCCCATCAGGCGAGGGATCTCGCGGGCGAGATCGTGCAATACGCAAGAGCGCATGACAACAAGTCACTGCTGACGATTGCTCTCGACCCTGAAACCGAGGAAATTCTCTCAGTTCTTCCCCAACGGGAACTACGCCAGGCTGAGGTGCACCTCGAAGCGGTCCGAATCTGGCAGGTCACGCAGAACGAGAAGGCCAAGCGGAAACTCGATGCTGCCAACGAGGCCATCGGCAGGCTTGATATCCCTCTGGCCCGGGGGGTTCTGCGCAAAATTGATGCAGCTGTGCTCGACCAACCAGAACTGGATCGCTACGACGAGCTTCTTCTGGCGGTCGAGGCCCGAGCGGTCGAGCTGGAAGAAATCGAGGGCCAATTGCCGCCGACGCCGCCCGCAGACAAACAGTCCCGACAAAGACGGTTTTGGAGACGGTGACCAGGGCCCAATGGCTATCCGGTCCGTCAGTCGGGCGTCACAACCAGAACCTGGTCGTGGACGCGGGCCCGTTCTTTCACCCTGATACCGATCGGGTCACCCGCTTTTGCCATCTCAACCGTCTCATGCTCGATCTGGATTGAGTCCACTGTTTGGGTGAAGTCTGAGGTATGCCCAAGGATGCGAATGGTGTCACCGACCTTGAGGTCACCAGATAGATCGATGCCTGCAACGCCAAGTCCACCCCAATAGTGGCTTACGGTTCCGACAACCTGTTCGGCCATGTCCATCTCCTCAGCTGGCCAGGTTGTTGAGTATCGCAGATCTGATCAAGGGCTACTCCAGACCCAGCTCCATTTCCGGGGGACGGGGACGAAGGTTGTGGTTCTGGATGGTCCGGACGCAAGCGTTCCAACGGAGGATCGTGTCGTCGTTGCCTTCGGGGCGTATTTCGGCGGCCTTCTCAAACCAGTCCATCGCGTTGCGAAAACCGTCGTAGGCGAACACGGCACTCGGACCCTTGGTCAAAAGGGCACGAGATCGGCGCTCATCGATGATGCCGTTGTAATAGAGACGCTCATATTCATCGGTCAGACGATTGGCGTACTCTTTGGCACCATTGATAGACGAAGTTCCGCTCTTGAACTCGTCTGTCATCGCGAGCATCAGCACCCGCAGAGCGCGTTGGCGGTCCGGGTCGATTGCGAGGACGTCCAGGCAAATGCTTTGCGCCTCGACCGGCTGATTGAGCAGGCGATAGTGCTCAGCCCGGGTGATGGCCGCCTCGATCCCATCGGATGTGATTGGCTTCAGCTCAAACTGCTCACTCACGACATTCCTTTCAATCGAGATTAGATAGGGCGGCCAGCGCTGCGAGAGTTGTTCCCGCCAGAGCGATTCCGTAGAACACCCAGCCCTGCCTGCCGAGCCCGCTCCAACCCAGGTCGACAAGCGCATACCGGAACCGGTGAGCCCAATGGAACAAGAAGGCAAAGACGATGCCGACCAAAAACAACAACGTCAACGGATTACCCAGCAGGGACCGAAGCCGATCTTCAGACACCCACCCGGCGGGGACGGCGACTCCAGTGAGAAACACCAAGGCTGGCAAGAGCATCGCCGATGCTGTGCCCCCGGCGGCGAATAGGAGCCATAGCAGCGGCGCCGTCCGGTCCGGTTTTGATGTCATCCCAGCACCACCCATAAGACTGCACCAGATATCAAAAGGAAGATGACCCCGTTTGCCCCGGCAATCACATCGGGCTCAACTTGCTCGTCGTCTTGCCAGAGCACCATCACTTTCGGAGTCAAAGCGATCCACGTGAACGTGTGCACCAGGGCAAGAATCAGCAGGCCGACATGGGTGATGACGCTTGTTGTGCTCTTCAGGAAGTCGAAGAAAGTTGTGAAGGAACCGTCACCGGCTGCAGTCCAGATAGCCGTGATAATCAGAATGGCATAGGCAAGTACCGCCAGACTGGTCAGCTCCCGTATCATGAAAAACAGGTAGGACTGCTTGCGCAGCCACCATGTCCTAGGCAGGGGGCGACGCAGTTCAGGGGTCACGAGCGGCTGCCTCTCGGCATGACCAGCGACTTGGCCCAATCGAGGGCATAGGAGAGCTTGAGCATCTGTATGGCTCCTGCCGGATCCACTCCCTTGGGGCACACCTCGGTGCACTCACCGACGTAGGTGCACTCCCAAATCCCTTCGTGAGCGGTGATCACATCGGCTCTCGCTCCCATTCCGCTGTCCCGAGAATCGAGGTTGTAACGCTCGGCCAGGGCAAGCGCGGCCGGGCCGGTAAAAGACGAATCGAGGCCATATACCGGACAAGCCGAATAGCAGAGCATGCAATTGATACACATCGAGAAACGGTTGTAGTGCGCCACTTGTGCCGGGGTCTGAAGAAACTCACCGTCCTCGATCGGCAACTCCTCTTCTGGGATGAGCCACGGTGACACCGTCGGCAGCTTCTCCATGAAGTCGTCCATGTTGATCACGACGTCTCGGATCACGGGGAAGTGGGCAAGAGGCTCGATCTTGATGGTTTCGGTGTCGTACTCCTTTACGAAGCTCTCACAGGTGAGCTTGGGCTCGCCGTTGACCATCATTCCGCAACTTCCGCAGATTCCCATCCGACATGACCAGCGAAAGCTGAGTGTTGAATCGATTTCATCTTTGATGTAGTTGAGCGCGTCCAAGACAACCCAGTTGTCCTGATAGGTGATCTCATACTCCTGGAACCTCGGCTCGGCCTCCTGTTCAGGCAGATAGCGGTGAACCTCGAAGACGGCTTCAGCCACGTCCATACACCCTTTCCCCAGGTGGCCAACGGGTGATGGTGACATCCTTGTAGTCGATTGCCGGACGGTTTTCGCCCCGATATGCAAGGGAATGCTTCAGGAAGTGGTCGTCGTCGCGGTCCGGATGATCAGTTCGCTGATGGGAGCCTCGGGACTCAGTTCGGGCGAGGGCGCTATGGGCGATTGCCTCCCCCACTTCGATCATCGCGCCGAGTTCAAGAGCCGAGGTGAGTTCTGTATTGAAGGTCCGGCTGCTATCTACCAGAGCCAACTTCTCGTAGCGCTCCTTCAGGACCGCAATCGTCGAGCAAAGTTCCACCAGTGTTGATTCGTCTCGGAAAATGCCCGCTCCCTCTTCGAGGGCTTCTTGGAGGTCAGTTCGAATCCCGGCAACGGTTTCACCTCCACCGTTGGGTCGGAGCAATGTTTTCTCCAATCGGCTCTGCTCCGACTTCGCTGACATATCGAGTAGCTGATCCGAAGGAGGCGCCACTTGATCGGCATAGCCAGTTGCGGCCACCGCGGCTCGGGCACCGAATACGAGAATCTCAGTTAGGGAGTTCGACCCGAGACGGTTGGCTCCGTTGACACTGACACATGCGCACTCCCCAGCGGCGAACAGACCGGGTAGCGACGTCGCCCCATGAATGTCAGTGTCGATCCCGCCCATCATGTAGTGGACCACGGTGCGAACAGGGATTGGTTCATGGACCGGGTCGATGCCGACGTAACGCACTGCGAGCTCGCGCACCATTGGTATCTTGCGATCGATCTCACGCTCACCGAGATGGCGTATGTCGAGGAGTACATAATCGCCGCCCACATCCTCGAAGGTGCGGCCGGCCGTTCGCTCATGGATGAAAGCCTGGGATAGACGATCCCGCGGGCCGAGCTCCATCGTCCGTTTCTGAGGGTGGTTTGAGTCGGTGAGATCAAGGGGTTGACCCAGGTCATAGTCTTGGAGATATCGTCGGCCTTCGTTGTTGACCAGAATCCCGCCCTCACCCCTTGCCGCCTCAGTGATGAGGATCCCGGTTCCGGGAAGTCCCGTCGGGTGATACTGGACGAACTCCATGTCCTTCAAAGCCACCCCGGCCTGGTAGGCCAGGGCCATGCCATCACCCGTCTTTATGTTTCCGTTTGTGGTGAACGGGTACACCCTGCCGGCTCCGCCCGTGCAGAGGATGACTGACCTGGCACCAATCGATCGCATCTCCCCGGTGCGGATCTCGATTGCGGTGACGCCCTGACAGCGTCCGTTTTCAACAATGAGACTGGTGACGAACCATTCGTCATAGCGGTTGATCTTGTCGTACTTGAGTGACGTCTGGAAGAGGGTGTGAAGGAGGTGAAAACCAGTTTTGTCCGCGGCGAACCAGGTCCGCTCCAGTTTCATGCCACCGAATGGGCGGACAGATATATGGCCATCGGTCTCACGACTCCATGGACATCCCCAGTGCTCCAATTGGAGCATTTCCTTGGTGGCGTCTTCGACGAGAACTTCGACGGCGTCCTGATCGGCCAGCCAATCGGATCCAGAAATCGTGTCATAGGCGTGGTCGTCGAGTGAGTCGGTCGGTGAGATGACCGCAGCCGCACCCCCTTCTGCCGAGACGGTGTGGCTCCTCATTGGATAGACCTTTGAGATCAGACCGACTGTCGAGTTGGGATGATCCTGAGCTACGGCGATGGCCGCTCGAAGCCCAGCTCCTCCTCCCCCGACAATCAACACATCATGTTGGAGAGTCTTCATATATACCAAGCGTGCACCCGCTCGTAACCTACACATTCGACTCTCACGCTGGCTGGCGAGGGTCTAGTGGTCCGCTGTTGGCTATCAGATCAGAGCGTTGCGTCGATGGCCGCCCAGATCTTGGAGGGTGTCAGAGGCATGTCGAGATGGTTGATCCCGAACGGGGCCAGGGCGTCGATGACGGCATTGACGATGGCGGGGGTAGATCCGATGGTTCCGGCTTCGCCGATGCCTTTGGCACCGAGAGGGTTTTCCGGTGTTGCGGTCTCGGTGTGGTCCACCTCGAACGATGGCAGCGAGGCTGCTGTGGGGATGAGATAGCTGGTGAGATTCCCGGTGGTCGGGTTGGCCTCGTCGTACT
>CAXMOW010000057.1:0-8006 GCA_964195235.1 uncultured Acidimicrobiia bacterium
TCCTCGTTGACACTGAATTTGAGACCGAGGTCGGTCAGTGCGGCTACGGCATCCCGCTCGCTCATATCGGTGAGGTCGGGCAAGACGATTACTTCCGGGCCCGTTGACACAACCAGGTTCACTGGTGTCCCAATTCCAACTTCGACCCCGGCCCCGGGGTTCTGTTCCATCACGACGTCGACATCGAAGTCGGCATCGGGGCGAGGTTCGATTGTGCCCACTGTCAGTTCAGCAGCCTCGAGGTCGGCGATAGCGTCGGCGAGGTCCTGACCAACGACGGGTGGGACTGCAACCTCCGCGGTGCCCGACGAGACAAAGATCTCAACTGTCGATCCACTCTCGGCTTCGGTACCGGCAGGTGGATCAGTGCGGATTACCGCTCCGGGCTCGACCGTGTCCGACGTTTCGAACGTGGGTGTGACAACAAAGCCTGCCGACTGGAGAAGCAGTGCAGCATCGTCGAGCTGTCGGTTGGTCACGTTGGGGACGGTGACAGTTTCCGTGTCGGGATTGTCACCACCGGCCAATTGGAATAAGAAGAACAGCAAGATGGCCAGGGCCACAAGCAGGCCAAAAGCGGTGATGATGAATGGCATCTGTGAGGCCGGTTCTTCTTCGATCTGGCGGTAGATCTCGTCGGGTGGCACCGTGGGGGGCGGCACCTGTGAAATCACCTGCGTTGGTTCGGCTCCGGCAGCTACTGCACCTGCGGCCAAGATCGGAGCCACCACCACCGGGTCGCCTTTGAGAACGGCGAGCAGGTCCTGACGCATTTCCTCTGCCGACTGATATCGACCGGCCGGGTCTTTGCGCAACGCTTTCATGACCACCGCGTCGAGCGACTCGGGAACGTCAGGGTTCAGCGACGATGGTGCTGGGGCTTCGGCCGATACGTGCTGGAAGGCCACCGACATCGGACTGTCGCCGGTGAAAGGCGGGCGTCCGGTCAACGTCTCGTACAGAACAACACCGAGTGAGTAGACGTCACTACGGGCATCGGCGACCGCACCTTGCGCCTGTTCCGGGCTGAAGTAGGTGGCGGTGCCGATCACCGCACCAGTGCGTGTGAGTTCCTGACTGTCATCCCAAGCGCGGGCGATACCGAAGTCGGTCACCTTCACCGTGCCGTCTTTGGCAAGGAGGATGTTGCCGGGTTTCACGTCGCGATGAACAAGACCTGCCTGGTGAGCCACCGACAGTGCTGCAGCGGTCTCAGCTGAAATCTCTATTGCACGTCTTGGGAGTAGAGCACCCTCCGACTTGAGGACGTCGCGCAGCGACCGCCCGTCGATGAGCTCCATGACGATGAAGTAGGTCCCCTCGGCCTGTCCCCAGTCGTATATGCCGACGATGTTGGGGTGGCTGAGATTGGCGGCCGCCTGGGCCTCCCGTCGAAACCTCTTAACAAACGCCTCGTCCGAGGAGTATTGGGAGTGCAACACTTTGATCGCCACCCTGCGGTTGAGCAGTGTGTCCTTACCGTCGTACACGTCAGCCATCCCGCCCCGGGCGAGGTGGGCAGTCACGTGATAGCGCTCGGTGAGTTCGTTGGGGAGGTCCATGGAGCTACTGAATATTAGGGAGGGGTGGGAGCCAACTCATGACCGGCTCGCAAGCCAACTCTCGATCAGTTGAGACGCAATTGGTGCAGCGGTGGTTCCTCCGGTGGCGGATTCGCCTGAAGCGGGGCTGCCTTCGATGAACACCGCGAGTGCGATTGTGGGGTTGTCCACTGGGGCGAAACCGATGAACCACGGGTTCGAAAAGCCTCCGCTACCGGTGGCGGTGCCAGTCTTTCCAGCAACCCTGACGCCGGGCACCGCGGCACGTCGTCCCGTCCCCTCGGTGACCACCCGTTCCATCATCTGAGCGAGTACCGAAGCTGTTTCGGGCGCCATGGCACGGCCGATCTCGGAGAACTCGGTCTGTTCCACGGTTCGGCCGTCGGCGTCGAATATCCGTTCCACCAGGTAGGGGCGGGCAACGACGCCGTTGTTTGCAACTGCTGCGGCAACCATCGCCATATGCAACGGCGTGGCGCGTACGTCGCGTTCCCCGATTCCGCTCTGCGCCAACGCTGCGTCGTCACTCACAAGCTGTTCAGTGAGCCAGACTGCTTCAGGAACGGCCCACTCATAACCAATGTCTCGGTTGAAGCCGAGGGCGTCAGCCGTGATTCCGATGTCGACCGCTCCGAGTCTGACCGACAAATCGGCAAACGTCGTATTGCAGCTGCGAACGAAAGCCTCGAGGAGCGTTACCGATTCTCCGTCGTTGCACGGACGACCACCGAAGTTGGTGATCGTTGCCGTTGAGCCGGGCAACTCGAACTCGATCGGATCGGGGAAAATGGTCCCCGGCTCGACTTGTCCAGTGTCCAGCCCGGTCGCGGTGACAACCGTCTTGAACGATGAGCCCGGCGCATACAACTCGCGGGTGCCCCGATCTCTAAGCGGTCCAGTCGGATCTATGAGCAGTGTCTCCCACTGTTGCGCTGCGTCATCTCCGAGGAGGATCGAGGGGTCGAAGGAAGGATTGGAAACAGCTGCCAATACAGCACCGGTCCGGGGGTCAATGGCAATCACCGCCCCTCTGTTGTCGCCGAGGGCTGCCAGAGCGGTGCTCTGGAGTTGGGTGTCGATCGTTATCTCCAGATTCTTGGGTCGGAGGTCTCGACCGAGGATCGCGGACACCAGGTCGCTGATGGTCAGGTCCCGTCGTGAGCGCAGCTCGGACGAGTAGGCAGCCTCCAACGCCGTATCTCCGACCAGGAAAGATGAGTAGCCAACGACGTGGGCAAAGTCGGGGCCCAGTGGGTATTCACGCATGAAGTCCCGTGCCCCTTCTTCTTGCACAGATAGCGCCACCACCGTGCCGTCGATGGTCACAATGAGCCCTCGTTCTTTTCCTCGCTCGCTGAGAGCGGGCCGTGGATTGCGGGGATCCGTCTTCAGGTCATCGGCTCTGACTACCTGGAACCAGCTGACAGCCACCAACAGTGCAGCCATGGCGCCAAAGACACCAATAGCGAGGCGTCGGATTGGTCCGTTCATGATGCTTCCTCGTGACTGATTCGGAGCAGTAGGACGACCAGGATCAGGTTGCCGACCAAAGCTGATCCCCCGTATGACATGAAGGGCAAGGTGATACCGGTGAGAGGTACCAGTCGAAGGATCCCCCCGATTATCAAGAAGACCTGAACCGCGAAGACAAAAGTGAGCCCAGCCGCGAGAAGCTTTCGAAACGTGTCCCTGCTTCGGAAGGCAATTCCAAGCCCGACCGCAACGACGAGGGCGAACAAGGCAAGAACTGCCACCGAGCCAGCGAAGCCGAGTTCCTCACCCACAGCCGCGAAGATGAAGTCAGTCGAGGCGTTGGGGATGAGATCAGGGCGCCCCAGCCCCGGTCCCGCTCCGGAGAGACTTCCCGAGCCCAAAGCGAATAGCCCCTGGGCGATTTGATAGCCCTCGTCTTGGTAATGCTCAAAGGGGGCAAGCCAGGCGATGACCCGACGCTGAACATGGTCGAACGCCACATATGAGCTGATGCCTGCAACAAGCGCCAAGAGACCTCCGGCCGCGAGGTAACCGCTGGCCCCGGTCGCCGCATAGAGCAGGAGGACAAATGCAGTGAAGAGGAGGAGGGAAGCCCCGAGGTCCCGTTGCCAGACGAGAATCAGGACACTCCCTCCCCAAGCGATGAGTAGTGGGATGAGTTGGCGCGGCTCCGGGAATTTGAGCGGGCCGACTTGTCGATGCGCCTCCTGAAGCGCCCGTTGGTGGTCTGTCAGATAGGCGGCGACGAACGTGACAAGCCCAAGCTTGGCCAACTCCGCTGGCTGGAACTGCATTTGGGTGAAGCCGAGATCGAGCACCACCCAAAGTCGGGATCCGTTGACTTCGAGGCCTCTTATCGGTAGGGCCCAATCGGAAGGAAGGTTGGGGAGCAACAGGAGGGCTATGGAGACCAGCAGGATCAGGTTGCGATATCTCCTCAACACGGACGTTCCTTGTTTTGCGAGAAGGGCGAGTACCAGTGATGCCAGTCCGGCTCCAATCAACAACCACCAGCGCTGCAGACCCGCTCGGACGGTGTCCAGTCGATAGACCTCGAAAAATCCAATGGCCGTAATGGCCACGACAGGGGCGAGCAAAAGGGGTGTTGCCTTAGGCGCCCAGGTTCGGACTGCGAGGTATATCCCCCCGAACGCGATCAGGAAGACCAGAACCGTCAGACCAGTCTGGACATCGACTCCACCGCCCCGGGCGAAGTTGACGAGTGTGACTCCGAACGCAGCGACAACCGAAGCCGCGAATATGGTTACGCCTTCGGCGTTGCGAGTCATGGTTTCAAGCAGAGACGTCGACGACGATCACGGTGGTGTTGTCGACCCCGCCTGCCTCGTTGGCCATCTCTACGAGACGCCAGGAGACCTCGTCGGTGGTGCCGTCGCCCAGCGCGTTGCGAATCTCACCATCACTGACCATCTCGTTGAGACCGTCAGAGCAGAGAAGAAGACGGTCCCCCGGCTCGAGCGGAATATCGAACTCATCGATATTCACAAACCTTGTGAGGCCCAGGGTTCTGGTGAGCATGTGGCGCTGGGGGTGGCTTGTTGCTTCTTCGGCGCTGATCTGGCCCGAGGCGACATACTCCGCAGCCACGGTGTGATCTTCGGTTAACTGGCGAAGATCGGTTCCCCGTAGAAGGTATGCCCGACTATCCCCAACGTGGCCGAAGGTCGCAATCCCATCCGAAGCGAGAGAGACCAGTGTCAACGTGGTTCCCATGCCCTCCAGCTCCATGTCACGAGCCACCTCCTCGCGGATCGCACGATTGCCGGCGGCGACACGATCTGTGGCGTCGACTTCGATCGATGACGCGGCGTTGACTGCCAGACGCGACGCGACCTCACCTGCTACATGACCTCCCATTCCGTCGGCGACCATGAGGATTGCGGGGCCGTCCGATTCGCCCGAGCTGGTCGGGAAGAGGCTGTCTTCGTTGTTCTGACGAACCATCCCCTGATGAGTGGCTGTCGCCCAAGTGTATTTCATCGGACTTCCATGACTGTCTTCCCCACTTGGATGGTGTCACCGCGTCGCAGTTGAGTCGGTGCCGTCACACGTCTCCCATTCACATACGTTCCGTTGGTGCTTCCCAAATCATGGAGCATGATGCCGCCGTCCTGTGCCACAAGCCGCATGTGGAATTCGGAAGCGTAGGGGTCGTCGAGGACAACATCTGCTTCGGACGACCGCCCCAAGACGGTCACATCGGTGACGGCGAGTTCGATTCCCTGCTGACTTTCAGACCTCACGAAAAGGACTTTGCTCCCCTCGCGGCGTTTCCGCCTCACTGAAATGCCCAGGTGCGACCCGATGGCGCGTGCGACTTGCCAGACAAATAGATAGACCAGCCCGAGAAAGATGATTCGTAGGAGGGCGAGGATTACATCAGGCATCAGGTGTCCAAGAGACGGTACCGGCGATCCCCGAATCCGATCATGGATCCCGAACGCAGCTCCACTGGCTCCTTTTCGATTCGCATACCGTCGACATGGGTCCCATTTGAGGACGACAGGTCGCTGATATGAGTGGTCCCACCCTCTCTCCAGAGCAACGCATGTTTTCTACTTACGGTCTCGCCGGTGACGACTACATCACATTCGGGGGCCCGTCCCACCAGGACGCGGTTTCTTCCAACGTCGAGCGTTTCCGTCTCGGCGACTAGACGTGCCCAGACGACGAGCTGACCGGGTGCCACTTCGACGTGACAAACAACGTTGCCCGCTGAGACTTCGTCCGAGGCCTCGATAGACACTTTTACCGGACCTTCGAGGCGGAGGCCCTCCTCCGTGGTGTATCGGGTCATCTCGTCGGCGAGGGTTTGCTCGACGCCATCGGGGTCGACCCCCAGGTCTCGTGGGTGGACCAGGATGGTGAACGCGTTCGCAGTCGCGGGGCCGGTTTCGTGTTCGAAGCGCGCAAAGTCGGCCTCACGGGCCAGTTTGCCGGCAATCTCCGACGGATGAACCCGTCCTGAAAACACACGCCCAGCGACCCCCTCGAGGAGTTTCTCTAACCGTCGCTCCAGACCTCTGACCACGCTCACGACGGCGGAGCCTAAGACCAGGCTGGAGGAACTGCCCTCTCCGTGCGCGAACTACCGGAAGAGGGGGGCCAGCATTACGATTTGGACACACTCAGGGCGAGTGGCGGAATTGGCAGACGCGCAGGATTCAGGTTCCTGTGATCGCAAGATCGTGGGGGTTCAAGTCCCCCCTCGCCCACTGGTAAGAAGCCCAGGTCAGCCCCTTATCCGCTGGGACTTCCGAATGAGCCCGAATCAGCGCCGAGTTCCTGGTTGCAACCATTTTGCAACCATTTCTACCGGATCAGCGCAGCGACTGTCTCTGCTGCATCACGGTCCATTCCTTCGGTGACGTGGCTGTACCGGTCCAAAGTGATCGAGATTGACGAATGCCCCAGCCGCTCTTGAACCACCTTCGGGTGTACGCCGCTCGAGAGCGCCAACGTTGCCCAGGTATGCCGGGCACTATGTGGTGTCAACGGTGAGACACCCGCCTCGATGGCGAGCCGTTTCGTTGTCCTTGTGAACGTAGCCGGGTATGGACGATGCTCCTTGCGTGGAACACTGCCCAAGGTTCGATCTACACACCGCAGGAATGTCGAGCCGTTGAGATAGATCCGGGTGTGTTCAGAGTGATATGTTCCACAGGTCATCGAGACGCTGCAACTCAGACTGTGGACTCTCCTCCGGTTCCGACCGACCTGATCGCGGTAGTCACTGCCGACGGGATCAGTGAAATGACATTCAGATACGGCTCACTCGACTTCAACCATGTTGGTGATCCCTTTACGGCTTGGATGGGCGTCAACCATTCCTCTTACTTGGAAGACATCGGATTCGGCAACTGGGCCACCGTCGAAGAAGCAAAAGCGAACGGTCTGCTCACTGCCCAATACGCAGCCGAATGGGCCACCTACCTCACCGAAAACGGCTGCACCTACCTAGACGGCTGCTGACCACATGCGAAACAACTGGAAGGGGGTCGGGCAGGTCCGGCCCCCATCTAGTGAGCCTCACATAACGGCACTTATGTACGCCCAGCCGGGCGTCACGGACCGTACATAATGACCGGTGGAAGCCACACCAGCCACAATCATCACTCCCAGCCGGTGATGGAGCGGGTCGATTGATTGAGATCGCCCTTCTGTCGTCAGGTTGGCGTGATCACTGCGACTTCGAAAGGTTCTGTCTTGCCTTTTAGGTTCAGCTTCCGATGTTCGAGATGCGCTGTGTCCAGGTCGATCATCTGAGTGAGTTCCAAGCTTGCGAGTATCTCACCCACCCGGGCGGAGTCGGCCAATCGTGCCCCAATGTTGATGTCGTCGCCGAGAGCCGTCAATTCCTTGGTGCTGCCCTGCTCACCCAGCAACCCGACGTAGGCGTTACCTGCGTGTACACCCACACCGAGCGGGATCCACGGCCCATCCTCGTCGGTATGTCCAGTGGCCCGCAGCAGTTCGACTGCGCTGTCCAGAGCAGCCTGGGCATAGTCAGGTCCGGCGAGACCAGGAACGAAATACCCAATGGCTTCATCCCCGGCCAACCGACCGAGAAGAGCATTCGCTCCCAGCAAAACGTCCTGAGAAGTCCGAAAGAAACGATTAATCAACTCTGAGAAAGCGCGGTCACCAATGCGTTCCGCAGTTGGCGTGGACCCTCTCATATCAGCGAAAAGGGTCGCAATATCGACGTGAGCGCCTCCCGGATGTTTGTCACCTTGTTTGACACACTGGTTGCAGACAAGCGGATATTCACGCGCCTGGCCTCTCCCGATCATCGACATCACACGACCCCCAGGACCGTCAAAAGGGCCGTGGCAAAACATGCATCGGGTGTCAGCGGGAATCTTGCCAAGGACTGCTCGTCCCGTGTCGAGCACCGAACTCCCTTCGGCAAACATCTTTTGCCAGATT
>CAXMOW010000058.1:0-7358 GCA_964195235.1 uncultured Acidimicrobiia bacterium
ATCATCACAGTCGTAGACGATCATCGTGTCACGGATGCCCACGAATCGGTAGTCATCGAACCGACTGAGTCGGCTCACTCGGCGACGGCCTCTTCTTCAATGCCGGTGGACACTTCGGCGCTGCAGTTGGGACACGTGGCCGTGGCGATCATCCCCACGATGAAGGTGAAACCACACTCGGGACACTCGATTTTGGGCATCGGGGGGTCGGGCTGTGGCGGCGGAGGTGGTGGTGCACCGCCACCTGGAACAACACCGCCACCTGGAACAACACCAGGTGCTGCCTGATAACCACCTACCGATGGCTCAACGGGATCCTCAGAACCATTGGTGTCACGAACTGCATTGACCGAACCGCAAACCGGACAGGCATACCTGCCTGCACCGGGTACTTCGAATTGGTTGCGACACGAGCCGCAGCGAACCTTCATTCCTCTTCTCCTACTTCTACCGGCTCTCCTACTGCCCCAATTGCCATCAGGTAGTCGGCCTCGAGACGGAGCACGTCTTCTATGTCGGTATGAGAGTAGGCGACTCCGTGTTTTGCCTCGATCTGGCCAGCTATGTACTCGATTGATGCTTCGTGTCCGCCGGCGACAGTCTCAACGGGGTTCCTACGATCATCCTGGGCGAGGCCCTGAAGGTAGAACACTTCGTACTCGAGAACCCTTCTGATGTCGGCTTTGGACAACCTCGAGTTGCCAGACATACCTGCGTCAACATGTTTGACCGCATCTTCGACCACATACTCCAATGGTTCATATGAGGGGCGGCGCTTCGCTTCCTGCCAGACGAACAGAGCGACGATGACCAGGAAGACCCCGACCAGCAGGGCGACAAACGCAACAATGGCGGCGGGCGACACTTCTTAAACGTAAACCAGCCCCACCAGTACAGCTAAAAGGCCTCGATGGGTAAGTCCATAAGCGCGCCATCTTCGGCAGCTGCGGCATCTCGACGGGCAGCAATCTTCGGTGCGACGTCCTTGATGAACCAGCGGGCCGACTCGACCTTGCCCCGGTAGAACGCGTCCTCGTCGACTTTGCTGATGGCGACTTCCGCCTGACGCAGCATTTGCCAGGCGATCACAACCTCAGCCACCGACTCCAGCATCGCATTCGTGTGGAGCCCCACCTCGTAGAGGCGATCCTTTTCACCGGCAAGCGATGCCATCAGGTCTTCGACCATCGACCCAAGCTGGGTTTGTGTGTCATCAAGAAGCACACCGAGTTGTTCCCTCTCGGAAGCGAGCGGATCGTTATCGATCCCACCTTTGACGAACTCGACAATCTCGGCAGCCAGAGCCGCCAGCGTTTCGCCCTGATCGCGAGCGATCTTGCGGAAGAAGAGATCAAGAGCCTGTATCCCCGTCGTGCCCTCGTAGATCGTGTCGATCTTTGCGTCGCGGATGTACTGCTCGATTGGATAGTCCTGGGTATATCCGGACCCGCCAAACACCTGCAATGACGTCGCCAACAGCTCGTAAGCCCGCTCCGACGAATACCCCTTGACCAGGGGGAGGAAGAGGTTGTTGCGACGTTCCCACCTGTCGTCATCAGGATGAAGACGAGCCTGGTCCTGAAGCCAGGCCGTGTACAAGACAAGTGCCCGCAAGCCCTCGGCGTAGGCCTTCTGTTGCATCAGCATCCGACGCACGTTGGGGTGATCGATGATCGGGACACGGGGAGCGGTCTTGTCGGCTGCTTCGAGCAGATCGGCGCCCTGACGACGCTCCTTGGCATATTCGAGAGCGTTCAGATAGCCGGTTGAAAGGGTTCCCATCGCCTTCGTGCCAATCATCATGCGGGCGTTTTCGATGACCCGAAACATCTGACGAATCCCGTCGTGTTTGTCGCCGACCAGATAACCAACCGCAGGATCATCCACACCGAAGGTCATCTCACAGGTCGTCGAGCCCTTCAGCCCCATCTTCATCTCGATGTTGGTGGCATAGACACCGTTGCGAAGCCCCAACGACCCATCGTCGTTGACCAGATATTTGGGAACAACAAATAGAGAAAGACCTTTTGTGCCGGGCACGGCTCCTTCGGGCCGGGCCAAAACGAGATGAATGATGTTTTCCGAGACGTCGTGCTCACCACCGGTGATAAACCGTTTCACACCTTCGATGTGCCAGGTGCCGTCTTCCTGGGGGGTCGCCTTGGTCGTCGCTGCACCTACATCAGAACCGGCGTCGGGCT
This sequence comes from uncultured Acidimicrobiia bacterium, assembly GCA_964195235.1. Classification (GTDB taxonomy): domain Bacteria; phylum Actinomycetota; class Acidimicrobiia; order Spongiisociales; family ZC4RG35; genus CAXMPK01. Next base: position 2,202 of record CAXMOW010000058.1, read on the forward strand.
CGGTGAGGATCATCGAGCCTGCCCATTCCCTTTCGATCCAGAGCTTGGCGAACTCTTTCTGTTCGTCAGTCCCTTCTTCGTACAGGATTCGTGCGAAAGACTCACCACCGGCGTAGAAGAGGGCGGTGGTGTTGGCAGCAAGCAACATTTCCTCGCCGGCCCATAAGACCGAAGGCGGTACCGGATTTCCACCCATCTCGGAAGGGAGTCCGATGAGACCCCAACCCCCTTCTTTGTATGCGCGAATGGAGGCTTTCATGCTCTCCTGAAGTTCAACTTCGCCGTCAACCAATTCAAGGGGGATGCGATCTTGATCCTCGTATGAGGCGGCAAAGTCCTCACGAGCAAGACGTTCGATTTCGGTGAGAAGATCTCGGACGGTGTCCTCATCGAGATCTGCCCAGTCGCCTTTGCCTAGATATTCCTGAACCCGATTGACCTCGAAGAGGTTGAACTCGATATCCCGGAGATTCGACTTGTAGTGACTCATGAGGACCCTTTATCTCACTATTTGAGTACTCACTCTAATTTGAATCAACCATCAGTGAAATCCGAAACTTCCCAATTCTCATTAAGTTCTTCTTCCATGCGTTACAAGGCCGGTCTGGAGACAAGAAGCAAGATCCTCCAGGCCACCCGCTCACTCATCGCGGAGCTGGGACTGGAAGGGACCACGATCAAGGCCATCTGCGAGAGCGCCGGGGTGCGGCCAGGCAGCTTCTACAACCTCTTCGACTCCAAAGAGCAGGCAATAATCACCGTTGTCCGCGAGGCGATCGAGGCGGTGGATCCCGACCCGCAGCATTTGGGAACTGACACCCTGGCCGATTTGGTCGACGCGTACATCAGATTCACCGTCGAGCAGAGTGACCTGGCCCGGGTCTACGTCCGTATCGCGGTGTCCGGAACCAGAGACAACTCTGACCTGCGAGGACGGATGCTCCGCCACCATGAGGGTCGAGTCAGCCGCTTCGCTCAAGCCATCGCTAGGGAGCACCCAGAATTGACGGATGAACACGCGACCCAGCGTGCCGAGACTTTGGTGTCGTCACTAAACGGGATTGCGGTCCATCGCGTTCTCGATCCAGACTTCGATGTCGCTCTCCACGCCAGAGCCCTGGTGCACATGACCCTGACCCCAATCTGATGGATTTTGGTATCCATACCCGCGGCGACTGGGAGTATGTCCTGACCACCGCGCGGTGGGCCGAGGCGAGAGGATTGAGAGCACTCGCACTGCCCGATCATTATCTGCAACGAGGTGACGAGTTAGAAAAACCGGCGTGGGATCACCTGGTCCACCTTGCGGGTCTGGCACGTGAGACCAAGATCCTCGATCTGGTGTGCCTGGTTTCTCCAGTCACCTTTCGCCACCCGGGGGTCTTGTACAAGATGGGTGTCACCCTCGACGAGATCTCAGATGGAAGATTTGTCCTCGGCCTGGGTGCTGGATGGCTCGATGAGGAATTCGAGGTATTCGGTCTTCCTTACCCCGAATTAGCAACCCGGATGGAAATGTATGAGGAGGCAATGGCGTACATCCGGGCCGCAATCAACGGAGCTGGATTCAAAGGGAAGCACTATCAACTCGCCGAATTCAGCCCACAACCTGTCCCCAAGAATCTCAGACTTATGGGCGGAGGAGCCGGTAAGCCCAAAGCGCGTCGAATCGCCGCGCTGTACGGAGACGAATACAACCTGTATGGCACCGGTCCGGAGGAGTTCCGCGAAATCAGGGAACTGACTCGTCAAGAAGCGGTGGAAGCGGGACGCGACCCTGATGAACTCTTGTGGTCGTCAGCGGGCCCAGGCATCGCTGCCAAGAAAGATGCCGATTACCGCCGTCTCCTCGATCAACTGGCGGAGACGACAGGCAAATCACCAGAGCGGATCGAAGAGGTTTACGAAGAACGACAGATCCCCCATGGCCCTGGGGCCAAGGCTGCCGACATGATCGCCGCTCTCGAAGAGGCGGGGTGTCAGATGTATTACCCACAAGTCTTCCTCAATGAAGACGACCCACGAGACTTTGACATCATCTTCGATGCCTATCAGGGCTAGCCTCGCTGGCTCTGACTCCCAGGAGGAACCTTGAAGTTCTCGCTGATGACCGAGCCCCATCTTGGGGGCACCTACGACCAGCAACTGGCGGCTGCCAAATGGTGCGAGTCAGCGGGTCTTGTCTCATTTGCCAGATGTGACCACCTGCTTTCAGGAGGTGATCCAACCCCCGACGCAACCGACGCTTTTGCCGTTCTCGCCGGACTAGCCCGCGAAACGTCGGACATCAGGCTTTGTGTGTTGGTCTCGCCGATCACCTTTCGCCACCCGGCGATCATTGCCAAAAACGCCGCCACAATTGACCAGATGTCGGGTGGCCGTTTCGATCTCGGTGTCGGCACGGGTTGGATGGAACTGGAACACGTCAACCTCGGGATTCCATTCCCCGAATGGTCGGAACGCTGGGAGCGCTTCGAAGAATCACTCGACTACTTCGATGCTGCGTTTGGCGAGGGTCACGGCAAACACGACGGCAAGCACTACACCCTCGACGCCGACGTGAGGCCAAAGCCACAAGGAATGAGATTGGCGATTGGCGGAAGCGGACCGACCCGGACCCCCACCCTCGCCGGAACTCGCGCCGATGAGTACAACTTTTTCATCTCGCCCCCAGAGGAGGCACGCCAGAAGATCGAGGTCATGCGTGATGCAGCAGGCGATCGTCAGGTTGAAGCCACGGTTATGGGCGGAGCCCTGGTCGGTCGCACCGAAGCCGAGTTTCAGGAGCGTCTGGGGAGGACCGCCGAGAACCGGGGCATCACCCCCAAAGAACTCGAACAGCGGTACGCCAACAATGGGTTTCCGATAGGAACACCGGACCGGGTTGCAGAGACGGTCGCCGATCTCGAAGACGCCGGTGTCGAGCGGATCTATGTTCAGTGGCTCGACTTCGATGATTACGACGGAATGGTCGAAACGGTAAACATCGTCCGTGGCGTCTGAGCTTCCCGAAGCCAGCCGAAGGCTCCTGAGGGCGGTCCCGAACCTCGACACGGAAATCCGCTTCTTCCCTGAGGGAACAAAAACTGCTGACGACGCCGCCGAAGCGATCGGTTGCCCACTGTCTGCCATCGTCAAATCGTTGGTATTCGTGGTTCAAGAAGACACCTCGGAGAAGCCAGTAGTTGCCCTTGTTCCCGGTGACCTCCGACTCGACACCGACAAGCTGGCAAGAGTCGCTGGTGCACTCACATCACGGCGGGCCTCTCTCGATGAGGTCAAAGAGGCCACCGGCTATGCCGCCGGCGGCACACCTCCGTTTGGTCATCGTCAGCGGCTGCGAGTGTTTGCCGACCATCAATTGAAACGAAACGATCCGGTGTGGGCTGCTGGCGGAACACCAACCACTGTGTTCCCAATCTCAATTGGCGACTTGGATGCGCTGGCACAGCCATCCTGGGCCGATGTCACATTTCCCCTATCGGGGTAGTGGAAATACCATGGCCTCGTGACCGACTCCACTCCCCTTCTTCAGATCGAGAACCTACATGCCTCGGCAGGCGACATCGAGATCCTCAAAGGAGTGAACCTGACCGTCAACCATGGAGAGATTCATGCCCTGATGGGTCCCAACGGATCAGGAAAATCAACTCTCGCATCAGTATTGATGGGTAGTCCTGTCTACCGGGTTACCAAAGGTCGCATCCTCTACAAAGGTGAGGACGTCACGGCTGCACAACCCACTGATCGAGGCGTCGCCGGCATGTTCCTGGCCTTTCAGCACCCTGAGGCCATACCCGGAGTGTCGGTGATCCAATTCCTCCGCCAAGCCCTGTCCAACCGCACCGGCGTCGATCTCACAGTCCTCGAGCTTCGACTCAAAGTGATGGACGCCATGAAGGAGCTCGACATGGAGTCTTCCTTCGCCGACCGCTACCTCAACGAGGGGTTCTCCGGCGGGGAACGCAAACGCAACGAGGTGTTGCAAATGGCAGTTCTCCAGCCCGAACTGGCCATCATGGACGAAACTGATTCAGGTCTTGACATCGACGCCCTTCGCACGGTCGCCGACGGAGTCAACAAACTCACGGGGCCCGACCGCGGGTTCCTGATCATCACTCACTATCAGCGTCTCCTCGACTACATCACGCCGGACCACGTCCACATCTTCATTGACGGCAGGATTATCGAAAGCGGCGGACCAGAGCTCGCGACGACTTTGGAAGAAAAGGGATACGAATCGTTCCATCCAGCGTTGACAGAAACGTGACCGATCTCTCTTATCTAAAAGCCGACTTCCCAATCCTTGACAACGGGGTTCATTTCCTCGATTCGGGCGCGTCGTCCCAAAAGCCGATCCCGGTCCTCGAAGCGATGGATCACTTCGCCAGGACTTCTTACGCCAATGTCCACCGTGGCGCCTACAAACTGTCCGTCGCCTCTACAGACGCTTACGAAGCTGCCCGACATCGTGTGGCCCAGTTCATCGGTGCCGCCACCGACGACGAGGTCATTTTCACTCGGGGGGCGACCACATCACTCAACATGGTCGCCTTTGGATGGGGTGTAGAGAACCTGTCGGTTGGCGATCGTGTCCTCTCCACCGAGATGGAGCACCACGCCAACCTGGTCCCCTGGCAAATGGTCTGTAAACGGACAGGAGCCACCCTCGACCACATCCCGATCACCGACGACTACCGGCTTGACATGGACGCCTACGAGGAAAAGCTGGGACCTGACGTCAAGGTGGTTGCTGTCACCGGCATGTCCAATGTTCTCGGGACGATGCCTGATATACCCCGGATCGCGGAAATGGCACATCGCCACGGAGCCAGGGTGGTGGTAGATGCGGCCCAACTGGTCCCTCACTCATCTGTCAACGTTCAAGAGATGGGCGCCGACTTCGTCGCCTTCTCGTCGCACAAGATGCTCGGCCCAACCGGCATTGGTGTTCTCTGGGGGCGGATGGACGCTCTAGAGGAGACCGAGCCGATCGAAGGTGGCGGCGAGATGATTTCCGACGTCACCCTCCACGATGCCACCTGGGCGGCCATCCCCCACCGCTTCGAGGCGGGCACTCCCCCAATCATCGAGGCGGTCGGACTGCATGCGGCCATTGACTACCTCGACTCGATTGGCATGGACAAGATCTTCGAA
>CAXMOW010000059.1:0-6952 GCA_964195235.1 uncultured Acidimicrobiia bacterium
TAGATCCTGGACCGGTTACGAGTTGACCCAACAGTTACAGCGCAGCCTCCGATACGTCTGGTCAGCGTCAGAAGGCCACTTGTATCGGGAACAGGCTCACCTTGTTGATCTTGGGTGGGCGACCGTGGAGGACGAATCAGCCGGGGAGCGAACCCGAAAGCGTTACACCATCACCCCCGAAGGCCGTGAAGCGCTCTCGGCTTGGCTGGCCACTGAACCGGGAGAGCCACACTTCGAGATCGAAGGCGTTCTTCGACTCTTCTACGGCGACCAAGGCGGTGTCGAAGATCTGACCGCCTCCATGGAGGCCACAGCGAGATCGGCTCGAACAATGCTGACCGAGATGACCACCATCGCCAACGACTATCTGGGCGAGGGTGGACCCCTCTCCATGCTCGAAGCCGGTATCGGAGGACCGGGTCAAGAAAGACTCGAATACAACGGGAGACCTCAATACCCGGAACGACTCCATGTCATATCACTGGTACTCGACATCACCACCCGCCTCCTCGGCGAAGTCGACGACTTCTTCGCTGAAACCGCCCAAGAAACCGAGAGCTGGGCTACCGCTACTGACCCTGAACTGATCGCCAACACACGGCAACGACTCGAAACCATCCGAACAAGACATTCCACTCTCATTACCCGCTGATTGACTACTACTCCTGATGTGAGTAGATTCTACTCTCAATACGAGTAGAGGAGTGAAGGATGGTTCGTCGAGTTCTTGGATTAGTCACAGCAGTAGCCGTGTTCGGGGGGCTGTTCGTCGGACTTGCAGCCGCCAATCCAGACGCAGTCCAGTACACCGGTTGTCTCACCGACAAAGGCGACCTCACAAAGATCGCCGAAGGCGACCAACCCGTCGAGCCATGCAAAGAAGGCAAAGAAGTCCAAGCTGCATGGAACTCAGAGGGTCCGCAAGGACTCACCGGTGTCAACGGAGCGGACGGTCAGGACGGCGTCGATGGGCAAAACGGAACGGATGGGGATGATGGTTCAGACGGTCTTGATGGTCTGCAAGGACCCAAAGGCGACCCCGGAGATCCATGCACCGTAAATGAGGACCCACCAGGAACCTATTCGATGACGTGCTCAGACGAATCCTCCGTGCAGTGGCATGGGATAACGGGGACCACGAATCCTCCGTCACCGTGGTGTGACGTGACTGTTCGCTCGTACGAGTGGCACCAAGAACTCGGACCAGGGGAGTATGAACTCACTTTCGAGTGGAACAACTTCGGCTCGTGGACAGATGTGGAGATCACCTATTTCACAGACGACGGCGCTATGCATACGCCCAACACTCATGAAACCGAGACTTGGACGTTGGGTGACATGCTTGAGGCAAGCCACTCCGACGCCATTCCCGGACTGATATTCGCTCGCTTGCCCGGACACGATTCTTCCCCCGAGAGTCCGCTGACTGCTTCCGTCATCGTCCGGTACACCATCCCCAGTTGGTATAACAATGATGTGCCCTCTCACTTCGGATTTCTGAACCGAAGTCTTGTCCTCAACATCCCCTGTACGACACAAGAAGTGCGCTGAGGCCCCGACCCTTCCCCATAGCGGGATGAGTTGGCTGGAAACACGTGACCGACAGACTGTTGGCCACCACAAGGCCGGGTTTCTTCGCTCCCGTGACCGAACGGTCGCCTGTCCGCCAATGTCCGCCGGTTCCCAACAAAGCCTGGCTACAGCTTCTGTCCCCCAGCCATGTTCAAAGTGGCTGAGACCCGTCACCCGTATACCGGACATCACGGACAGATCGTCGTGCAGGCTCACTATCACGCCAGGCCGCTGAGTGTCTCTCCTTTTTTGTTTGGTGCAGAGGCGAAGGTCGACAGTGACCCCGCCGGGTCGATCCCTTCCGGTAATTTCTGCAATACGCCTCGGTGACCGTCGAATTCGTCACGGACAGTGGGATAGACGACTCGACTGACACTCAGATCGACCACTTAGGGTTGCGGGATCGCCTGCACAGGTCTCTGACCAGGCACTTCACACGCAGCTTTACATAAGAGTGGTTATGGGCGCACCGTCTTGGTTACCAGTATCAGCATCGGTGGCGCAGGAAAACGGCAAGGATTTGGCGTGCTGAGCGACTATCGGATTATGCCGGTCGGTCTCTCCCATGACCCCTAATGGCCACGCTTCGAAGCTCCTCCACCGCCCACTCCTCGATTGGTAGCACACCGGCGAGAATCTCGACTGTGCGGATAGACGGGACACGGTGGCCGTTCGACAATTCGACCAGATAGGCATGGGAGAAGCCCGCATGCTTCGCCACGTTCCTCCACGACGCTCCCGTTGCCAGTTTAGCTTCCTTGATCGCTTCGGCGAGTTCGGGTGCAAGAAAACGACCTGGTTTCCATGGGTCGTGGTCTCCATGGCTCTGGAGGTCCTCACGCATGAGGTGTACGTCTGTCATGTGTGGTTATGCAGAGTTGTGGGCACCTGATGATGTTGGTGTGGTGGAGGCCGCAGGCCGATTCCGAAAACCTGTGGACGAGGCCGAAGGCCGAGGCCACCTCTGAATCTGGGGTGGGGGGTGGGGTTTGGGGACTCATGAATCTTCATGCTTCGAATTGTGCGAATCGTGCGAATTGTGCGAATACACGGCTGGGTTCACGTCATAGATCGGGCTTGGTCGTCGTCCAGGTCCTGAACGCTGTGGTGCAATCACCCGATGGCGCAAGTATTCGTGGTCTACGAGAAGGTCCAGGCCGGGTTCGAGGTTGGCCACCTTCTTGAACCGTCCCTTCACACCTTCGAATAGGTCCCTCTTGGTGAACTCGGTTTTGTTCTTGCCTTTGATCCAGTTGAGGATGTGGTTGGCGTCTGCAACGGTGGGGTCGGCACCCATGAGAGCGAATGCAGCTATAGCGTGGGGAATGAGATACCGCCCAATCTCGATGGCCCGCTCGATCATGTCTCTGGTCACCGGTTTCTTCCATGGTTCGTCTTTGGAGGCACTCTCGGCGAGATGGAGGTTCCCAGCGATCCGGGCAACGGCACCAACCAGCTTGCTGGCCCACTCGACGATGGCACCGAACTCTCCCGTAGGTGCCAGCTCCGTCTCGATCTCACCGGCGAACTCAAGGAGTTCAGATCTGGCGTCGTCGTCGAAGTAAAGAATATGAGGCTGGTAGTCGTCGCCCTCTTCGGCCGGTCGGAGTTCGAGGAGCTTGGTGATATTGGCTTCATAGGCGGATCTGATTGCCTCAGGCATCGGTGGCGGGTCCACGTCTCGTCGGCCCACGTTCGACACAGGCAGGGAGTAGAGGAACCTGGGTGTTAGACCTTTGCCCCGAAACTCCCTCTTTGCGGCAAGTCCCTCGACGACATCTGGCTGGACGGCAAGACCGATCGTGAGGGCCGGATTACTTACGGTCACGCCTCCTCGTCCCACTCGGTCCACTCGAATCGAGTCACCGGCGTGGCCCTTGAGAAAAACGGTGAGGTTGCTGATACCTGAGGCTGAGTAGCGGCCCAACATGATGTCGAAGATGTTGCCCTCAGGAGCGAACACTGCCATCCGACCACCCTGCTCGGCCAGGAGCATTTCCAGCTTCTCAGCGGTGACGTCGTCGGCGAGCAGCCGAGGAACCACAGGAACCTTCAACAGGGCAAGTTCGGCTGCAATCTTCTTTACCTCTTCGGGGGTGGCAATACCGTTGTCAAGGTCCTTGCGGGCCTTTTTCAACTTCCGTTCTACAAATTGTCGGTCCTCTGCGGCGACGGCGATCTCACTTCGTGCCGCCAAACCTGCCCTCTGCTCTTCGACTTCGACGGGACGGACCACATCTCTGAACACTTGGGACTTCCGGCTGCCGGATGGGAGGACCGTGAGCGGGTAGAGGTTGAGCGGCTCTCGCCATCCCTCCTTCGGCTCCACTTCGATACGCCGGGCTGTGCAAGCCGCCACAACGGCCAAAGCGAGCATGGCGGCAAGGTCGGGAGGTGTCTGGGTGGCCACTGCTTCCGCTTCGACGAAGACTCTTAGCCAATCCGGCAACACATGTGTCGGGAAGGGGGGAGGGTCGAAGTCGTAGAGCGGTATCGGCGGGTCCCACGCCCCACTCGCACTATTCGCACTATTCGCAGAATCATCGTCAGATCTGACGACGTTGCTGGAGGGGGTGGTCGAAGCGTTCGCCACGGGTTCATCCTTGAGGAGATCAGGTCGCCGTGACCCTGGGCGATGGTTTCGATGATGCGAGTTCCTCGACGGTCACGCCGAGCAGATCGGCCAACCGAGCAGTCGGGATTCTGATGCGGCCACCCAGCCGGATACTCGGCAGTTCCCCGTTCCGAACCCACGAGTATGCGGTGGCGGGGGTGACTTGGAGGATGCAGGCAGCATCGTGAACTGTTATTGCTGGCGGGTGTTCCGTGTTCGAACGTTGGGCCATACCTCAATCATGCGTTCTGGATGCAGTCGTTGCCAGACGTATATGTCTGGGGATTAAAGAGATGGTCTCAGTCTATTGCTATATTGAAGAGTGTGACTTAGGGTCGAACCATGGACATTGAATACGAACCGTCGATACCACCAATGGAGCCGCCTCAGGGTCGAGATAAACTCCGGCAACACTGGGGGGAGGCGATGTGGGCCAAGACGGAAAAGTCAGGCTGGACCTTCGCCGTCCTCCTCCGCCAGGAAGGGCCGCAATTCGTCATCCAAGAGTTCCGAGTGTTCCCATCTGGTTCCACCACCTTCAATGACCAGCCCTCGTCAGATGTCACCAAACCCATTCCCTCCAATGGCGTAACGGCATCCGTTGTACGCAATTTTAGATACGGCACCTTCAAGGAGGAGGCCGTACTCGGCCTCGTGATACCGACGTCCTTCTCGGAAGAAGGTTCTCTCGACTGGGATGACCTACTCAGATCAGGCGGGTTTGACCCGGAGCAAGTCACACCCGAGTCTGGGACGGCACGGCGGGGCCGACCTCCCCTCCGAGACGAAGAATTAGCCAAGGCCGCCTATTACTACGACGAGGCAATCAGAGAGCATGCCAAGTCTGCGATCCGGTACGTCGCCTCCGCCCTCGAAGATCCCAACCCTGCTCGGATCAGCCAAGTGATCTCGAAATGTCGAGAGCGTGGGTTTCTCACCCCGGCTCCAGCAAAGGGCATACGTGGGGGACACCTCACAGCTAAGGCCAGGGAGATCCTTCGACGAATGAACAGACCCAAAAAGATAGAAGGAGGAATCGAAAAATGAACGGAAGTATCGACCAACGGCCAGATCGGCGGAAACAATGGCGAGCCAGATACACGGGTCCCGACGGGCGGCAGCACTCGAAGAGTTGGAGGACCAAGGTCGAGGCGCAACGGTGGCTACGAGGCGAAATTGGGAAGCTGGACCGTGGTGATTGGATGGACCCCGCAGGAGGGAAACAGCTTCTCGGTGAGAACGCACCCAGATGGCTGGACGGGCGAGTGAGGGTGAAAGAGAAGACCAAGGAGTGGTACGAGGGGATTCTCCGGTCACGGATTCTCCCCGTGTTTGGCGACTACCAACTCCGCCAGATAGATGCGGCGAGCATCCGAGCTTGGGTGACAGCAATGATCGAGGATGGCCTGTCTCCAGCGAGAATTCGACATTCTCACCAGGTACTCCGGTCAATCTTGAGTCAGGCAGTCGGGGATGGTCTTATCGCAAGCAACCCAGCAGTGGGCATCTCGTTGCCCAGAGAACAAGCCAGGGAGATGTTGTTCTTGACTCCCGAGCAGCTACGGGATTTGGCTCGACATGCAGACTCCATCAGTCAGGGCGAGGGAACTCTCATCACGTTTCTTGGTTACAGCGGTCTCAGATGGAGCGAACTGGTGGCTCTGAAGCTGAAATCAGTGGATCTCCTTAACGGACGAATCGAAGTGAAGGAAGCGGCAACCGAAGTCGGTGGTCGTCTCGTATTCGGGACTCCAAAGAACCATCGGCAACGGGTAGTGATCATTCCAAAATCTGTGATCCGACTGCTCGATGACCGGCTTGCCGTGGCTTCGACCGGCGACTTGGTCTTCACAGCTCCTGGGGGTGGGCCACTCCGAAACTCGAACTATCGAAAGAGAGTGTGGCTCCCTGCTATCGAAGCGTTGGTACTCAATCATCCTCATCTCAAGCGTCTTCGAATTCACGACCTTCGACACACGGCAGCGAGCTTTGCGATCTCATCGAACGCCAATATCAAAGCGGTCCAAAGGATGCTGGGACATAAGAACGCCTCGATGACGCTCGATCGCTATTCGCACTTGTTCACAGAGGACCTGGAGGAGCTTGCTCTACGACTTGACCAGGTATATCGAAACGCAGCCTGATCTCAGATTGGACCATACGTGGACCAAAGCAGCAATGGGCCGCCCTGGCTTCATAGATGAAAGAGCCTGACCAGGCACTTCGTAGTGGGTCCCGAGGGAATCGAACCCTCAACCTTCGGGTTAAAAGCCCGCTGCTCTGCCAATTGAGCTAGGGACCCGTTGGACGAAAAGGGTACAAGCGCAAACGGGACATCCACAGTCCGGAATCGTCCGTCCATGTGTCATAACCTGAGCCACAATGAGCACGATCCGTTTTGGGATCTCCCACCTCCCACCTGATGACGGTAACCACGCCGAATTCCTCGACGGCTTGGTCAGCCAGGGTCATCGGGCATTGGAACTCCCCTTTACCCGGGGATTTCCTTGGAAAGAAAAGCAGTGTCAGGAGTTCGCGGCGCTGGCCGCCGAACGCGACCTCCGACTGTCGGTACACGCTCCCTACTTCGCCGGGTTGACAATCCCCGATGAGGATCGGGGAAAACAGTCGCTGGCTGCGATGGAGCACACGATGAAATTGGGCAAGTGGTTAGGGGCTTCTGTGATCGTGGCCCATCTCGGGAGCAACTACGACGCCGATCCCGGCGTACTAATGGACCGCATCCGGCAGCGTCTCGAATACGTA
>CAXMOW010000060.1:0-5888 GCA_964195235.1 uncultured Acidimicrobiia bacterium
CGAAAGGATCGAGGTTCTGGCGACGCCCGAAGAAACAGGAGACCGGTACCGGGTCCGAGCTACGGTCGATCCTGGAGGTGGGCCAGGGATCAGAGTTTTTGGTGCTCACATCCACACAGGCCTGGCGGAGATCTTCCAATGCGTTTCGGGAACCATGACGGCACGGCTTGGTCGAGATATCAGCCAATTGGGCCCCGGCAATCGGTTGGAGGTGCCACCCGGGATGGTGCATGGGTTCAAGAACACCGGCGACGAGCCACTAGTCCTCGATGTCGACATGGTGTTCACCCCTCCAGGTCCACGACCAGAAGCAGACCTGATGGCCATCGGAGTGGTAATGGACGGGTTAGCAAGAGACGGAAAGGTCAGTCGTCGGACCGGGTACCCACCGATGCTGCAATTTGCCGTTATTGCCGAAGCCCATCCCGAAGCAGTGAAATTCCCCGGAATCGCCGGGCTGCTCATGCCACCCTTGGCTGCGCTGGGACGACTGCGCGGCTACAAATCCACTTTTCCCGAATACGACCAATAACCCACCGCCCATAACCGGCATTATGTGCGGCTAGTAGTCGAGGGCTCCAATGCTCGGCTTCCACAGTTCGGCGGACATCTGAGCGAAAGCCTCGGCCATTCTCGCGCTGTCCTTTCGCGGTTTGCCGGCTGTCTCTACGAGACGTTGTTGATGGTTCCTCGGTTGCGTTGCGTTGTCTCAGCGCCCCGAAGTAGACCCCCGCCAACACCGCAGGCTTCTCGACGAGCAGCTCACATTCGGGCTGATCGGTGGTGGTGCTCTCGTGTTGGTGGGGGTGTACTTCGGGGCGCTGAGAGAGCGTCAAGTTACCGAGTAAGCATCAATAGCGAGACCCAGCAAGGGGATCATCGAGCCGCTCTGTAGGGTGAGAATGGATGGATATCACTACCGGGTACGCCCAGCTTGGGGACGATCGGATCGCGTATCAGGTCATTGGAGAGGGGCCCATCGATGTTGTTCTCACTGTTGGGTGGTGGGGTTCCTTCGATATCGAGTGGGAGGACACCGCGATCCGAGCCTTCTATCAACAGATGGCCACTTACTCACGGGTCATTCGTTTTGATCGGAGGGGTACTGGAGCGTCGGACTCGATCCCACTTGATGCTTTGCCGCCGTTGGAATCGTTTGCAGAGGAGATCGAGTGTGTGATGGATGCTGTCGGCTCCGAAAGAGCAGCCATCGTTGCTGCCGCTGGGGCTGGTCCCGCCGGCATGCTGTTTGCCGCCACCCGTCCCCATCGGGTACAGGCGCTCGTCTTGTATCAGACGACTGCTCGATACCTGGAGGATGACGACTACCCGATTGGATATTCCGAAGAGGTGAGGGACGACTATGAGAGGCGGTTTAGGGAAGGATGGGGAACAGGCGACGTGATTGACCTCCTTTTTCCGAGCCGAGCGGGGGACGATCGATTCCGGAGTTGGTACAGCAAGGTCCAGAGATCGATAAGTAGCCCAAGCGCCATCCGGAAGTACATGGAGGCCGAATCGACAACGGACGCCCGTGATCTGCTGTCGGCGGTCAAGGTGCCGACTCTGGTGATCCATCGCACCGAAAACGAGTTCTACCCGCCAGAGTGGGGAAGGTACCTAGCCTCCAAGATCGACGGTGCACTCCTCGTCGAGCATCCCGGCGGTGATATTGCCCCCTACTGGGACCAACCGGATCTATTTCTGGACACCTTCGAAGAGTTCTTGACCGGAACTCGCGGAGAGGCACCCAAGAACCGGCAGCTGGCCACAATTCTGTTCACCGACATCGTTGACTCGACACGCACCGCCGGGGCCCTTGGAGATCGCCGGTGGCGTGTGCTGATCGATCTCCACGACGACACCGCCAGAGCTCTCATCGCGGACCATGCAGGCCACTTCGTGAAAACGACCGGCGACGGCATCGTTGCCACTTTTGATGGCCCGGGCCGAGCGATCCGAGGAGCGACCGAACTCCAATATGAACTCTCTAAAGCCAACCTCCGTCTTCGGATCGGAATCCATGCTGGAGAAATCGAGGTAAGAGGAATTGAGATCGGGGGAATCGCGGTACATCTGGCCGCACGGATCATGGCCGAAGCAGGAGCTGGCGAGATCCTGGTCTCACGAACCGTGCGCGACCTGGTCGTGGGCTCGGACATCGCCTTTCAAGACCGTGGAAACCACACGCTCAAAGGCATAGAAGGCGACTGGCAGCTCTACTCGGTTATGCCGCCGGGAGGAGCCTCGAAGCCGCTGGAAGGTGGTTGACGCCAACCTGGTTTTTCTGCGGCCATCCCGCAGAGGACGGGTGCGAGTTCAGTTGGTCATTGCAACGTTTCGGCGAGCTTGTCTGATGGTGTCATCCCGTCGAGGGTCTGCTGAGGCGATCTATGGTGCTCGACCGGATTTCAGCCTTGCGCGCTACCCCTCACACATCATCTATTCACGAGACGAGGACCGCGACCACATTGTCGAAGGCCTGCTGGAGGCGGGCCTTCCCGAATAGTCAGATATGCAAGCCATGCATACGGCCACCTACGGGCGGGTGTCACCTGGTCTCAGGCGCTGTTCGTCTGTATTGATGTGAGTCGCGCAGCTAGCCGTGCTGATGAGACGAGACCACCGTGGCCGTCAGTGGTCGCGGCTGTTGGTGGGGCGGGACTGGTGGTCATGTTTCTGGTGGCTGGGTCGGGCGAGTGGGGGCCGCCTGGAACAGAGGCATATACCTCATATCAGATGATGAATCGTCTGGTCGCCCTCCCGGCTGCTCTCCTCGTGGTCGGGGTGTTTGCGACTGGACTCCGTTCTATTAGGAGCCTGACAGTGCTCGGTTGGGTTTCATGGCTCCTTGGCTTAGCCGGGAGTCTTCTTGTTTTGGCAGGGAATGTCGCCGAATTCTGGTTCTTCACGTCGCGGGCCTATGGCGATCCGGCACGTGCCTTGGCGTGGGGTTCGTTCACATTGGGTGTGGTCCTTCTCCTTATTGCCGGAATCCTCGGGGCAGTTCGAGCGAGTCGCAGCAAGCCAGTCAGGGAATTGACCCGCTCATAGGGGTTTCGGTGGGCTGCGGCTGATTTGGGGCACAAGAATGCCGGTTGTGGCCGGGCCGGATTGCTTTGTCTAGAGGATCTTCTGGATCTGGTTGACGGTGGCGGTGAGTCCTATTGCGAGCAGGAGCGCCAGTGAGCCGTATCCGATGACAGTTACTGTGCGCACCACCCACGTCGGAATCACCTTGAGGAACGTAGAGGCGTGGCGGACGCCGGCGGAGGCGACCATGAGGAGGATGATCGCCAAGAATCCATAGTCGGGTTCGCATCCACAGAAGCTGGGCACCGTGAACAAGGCGATCACAAGCAAGAGAGCCATGGTGCCGAGTGACGTGACGATCAGGTATCCGACCTGCTCACGGTCTTCGGCTGGCGGCAGTCTCCGATCTAGTAGCCAATAGAGACCGGAAACGAAAAGCCCGAAGGCGAAGTGGAGGCCTACAAACATGGCAACGTTCAAAGCCGCAGGGTCGAGGATGAAGAAGTCGACCGATTCGAAAGCACTCGATGTTCCCGCTGCGGCGAGGGCGACCAACCCAAACCCCACACCCTGAACAGGACCCAACCATTTCAGCCACGGGTCCGAACCGACAACAACAACGCTCCCTGCCACACCCTTGAACCCACCGACGAATACGATCAAAGCAAGGGTCCCACCGATGGTGAACTCGCCGATCCGGTTGCCGTTCTCGGTGAGCCTTCCCACCATTTCGGGTCCGGCGGCCACTGCGGAAATGCGCATGACGATCCGACCGAGAACACCGCCAACCAGAACTCCGCTGATCACACTGGCGACTCCGAGAAGAGCGACCCGGCGGAGCACACCATTCATGGTGAGTTGACTGCTCATATCTGTATCGGGACCAGACACCCCGGCGAAACTACCGATCGCGGGACAATCCAGGCCACCGCATGGCACTTACGGCTCGCCTTGGCCGATGCGGGCCGCCAGCGATTGCTAGATGAGGCTTGTCGGCAGTATGACTGTCATCCGAATCGGTCGATGATGGCCGCGACGATTTCCTTGGGAGCGTCCTCTTGGATGAAGTGCTTGGCGTTGGGTAGCTCGACAACCACTCGGTCGGGGAAGGCCCCTTTCATTCGAGTGAGGAACTTGGCACGAAAAGCCATGTCCTTCATTCCCCAGACCAACAGGACCGGTTTCGAAGCGAGGTTCGCCTTCACCTGAGTATCGAGTTCACCGAGCCACTCTCCGGACGCCAAGATCTCCCTGGGGAATTGGGCCACGCCCTCACGCATCTCCGGAGTGGGTTGGACCGCCCGGTAGTGCTCCATGACTTCGTCAGAGAGTTTCGTCGCTGCACCGAACGGGACAAGACGTTCGACAAAGAGGTTGTTTTCCACAATGCGGCGTTGCATGAACCCTGTGGACATCAGTTTGCTGAAGAAGCGGAGCATCCCGCTCTCATCCCTCCAAAACCAGGTGTTGCCGAGGACGATCCCGGACACACGATCAGCTCTGGTTGCCGCCATGCTCATGCTGATCGGCCCGCCCCAATCTTGACCCATCACGATCATGTCATCCAGACCCAAGTCGTCCACCACTTCTCCCACGATCTCGGCGTGCTCCTTGGGCGTGTACCTATAGCCATCGGGACGGACCGACAACCCAAAACCTGGATAGTCGATGACTACGCAGCGAAATCGGTCGCGCAGGCCGATCACAATGTGTCGATAGAGAAAACTCCACATCGGTTCACCGTGACAAAAGACAATCGGACGTCCCTCGCCCTCGTCGATGTAATGGACCCGTCCTACAGAGGACTCAAACCACTTGGATTCGAACGGGTACAGGTCCGGGGATGGTTTGAAATCTATGGTCATAGGCACGCCTCTCTATCAACGCAGAATCGTACTGAAGTGTCAGCCGCGCGAAGTCCGGTAGCGCGCAGACCCATGGCAAAGGCAAGGCATATCGCAACTTATGGCTGGCAAGAGACTCAATGATTGAGGTAGCGAAACGACGGATTGTGGGCGCCCAAACGGGACTTGACATCACCGACGTAGGCCCAGGCAGTCGGGGTCGGTAGCTTGGTGTTGGTGACGTCCGATACCGAGGCTCGACATGAGCTAATGGGTTACCTAATCACGACGGCTGACGCGCATCACGAGGCCACGGGAGGCGTGAATCCTCAATGGGCCGGGTGGTACGCCGAACACCTCATCGGCGATGTGAACCGAGTTCTCGACGCAGACATGAGTGTTGAAGAGCTGGCAGCGTGGCTGATCGAGGCAGACCGGAGATACCGGGAGGAAGACCCCGAAATGTCATGGCCGAAGGCATACGCCTCTTGGCTGCTCGCCGGTCCGGAATAAGAACTCACCCGGATATTCAGGCGTTTCGAGCGGTGGGCGGTGCCAACAAACCTGCGTGAGGCGGGTTATCCGTACCTCGAGATTCGTGGCTGCACTATTGAGAAGCTGACCGTGTCAGATGATGTTGTGAGACATGGACACTTCGATAGCCGTGCCGAGATGGCGCAAGATCACGTTCTATGTCATCGCCGCCCTTTTGCTGGCGATGATCCTCGGGCTGTTGTGGCCGTTGCTGGCGTTTGTCGTGCTCGCTTGGCTACCGATCGACACATGGCAGGCCCTCTTTTCGGGTGAGGACATCAACGCCGGCGACGCAGTCCACCGGATCCATGAGCTGTCTTTCTCGCTGATCTTCTGGGGCCTGACCATTGGCGTCGGTCTTCAGCTTTGGAAGCCGGTGAAGCGAGCGGCACCACTGCTCCAGGCCGTGGCAGTGGTCGCTGCTTTCCTCGTCATCGATCTGGTCAGCGGGTCCTTCGATGGCCAGGCGATTCCCAT
>CAXMOW010000060.1:5898-6236 GCA_964195235.1 uncultured Acidimicrobiia bacterium
TCGATTCAGCCCGCCGGACGCCGCCATGACTGGGCTCTCCAGCCTGGCCGTAATACCTGGGACATTTTTCATCCTCGACCATATCGCTCTACAGCGTCTCGACATTCCGGATGACGTCCATGCCGAGTTTGCCCACTGGTCGAGCATGGCAGTGTTCGTCACCGTCGTCGTCTTGTGGGGACTGATCGGTTCTACAGACCGGACTGGATGGAGAGTGACGGCGTGGCTGGCCGGGATATCGGCGGCGGCCTACGGCGTCGCCTCACTCGTCTTCCCAATCGTGGCGTCTGCGTCCGGTACCGGCTGGGCGATTGCCGCTATGGCTTGGGGGGTTGGTT
>CAXMOW010000061.1:0-6010 GCA_964195235.1 uncultured Acidimicrobiia bacterium
GTTTGCGCGAATTCCTGCGCTGTCACCGACTTCGATGATTTCACCAGATGCATCTCTAAAGTCAACATAGTTAACTTCAAGATCCAATCCTGTTGCAGTTTCAGGATCGTCTGATCCTTCTCTACACCACAGGCCGGACATCAGACGAGATCAGGCGGGTTCCTTTGGGATCTTTCCCCGACGGTGAGAACTTGGTGGTCATCGGGTCCAACGCTGGTCGCCGAAACGAGCCGGAGTGGTATTTGAATCTTGTCGCCAATCCCGGAGTGTGGGTTCGGAAACAGGATGATTTCTATGAGGCTGAAGCCTCGGTACTCCCGTCTGAACAACGCCAAGTGTTCTGGGACAATCTCACCGCTCAGATGCCGATGTTCGATGACTATCAGGAGAAAGCAGGACGCGAACTGCCGCTGATTCGTCTCACACGAACAAATAGCTAGCCAAAAAGCCCCAGCACCAAACCTCTAGCCACCCACACACAACGACACTTATGTACGGCTAAGTCGGCGTCACGGACCGTACATAATTCCAGTTGTGGATCCTGTCCCTTTGGTTTCCGTTCTCGCCAAGCGAGTTACCCTTCGGCACCGTGGACCCGCCAACGCGCATCGAGATAGAGGGCGGAACTCAGATGCTTCTCGTGTGGGACAACGGCACTGAGCAACGATTCGGCGCCCGAGAACTGCGAGCAGCCTGCCCCTGCGCAGCGTGTGGTGAACCAGAAGGTGCGCGGCGCCTTGTAGTCCTTCTGAAGAGACCGATCGAAGTGGCGATTGGCGACGCAGAGTTGGTCGGTTATGGGATCAACTTGACGTTCCGGCCCGACGGACACCGAACGGGGATCTTCTC
This sequence comes from uncultured Acidimicrobiia bacterium, assembly GCA_964195235.1. Lineage (GTDB taxonomy): Bacteria > Actinomycetota > Acidimicrobiia > Spongiisociales > ZC4RG35 > CAXMPK01. The sequence goes on from CAXMOW010000061.1 coordinate 850, forward strand.
ATTCGACTACCTGCGGAGTCTCAAGGACGGGGACGTCTAACGATGAGAATTAGCCACTTAGGTAGGCCTAGTCGGGTGCCAGGAACCGCAAATAATGCGGTTCTGGGCGGGGGCGTTGGTTCTAGAACGGAACGCGCCCGATTCCTCTGATTAGCCCGAATCGTGAACCAGAACCGATGTAGTCACCAGCGATCTTGACTTGACCCTCACGTCCGCCGTTCAAACGAATGCGAGCCACATCCTTCCAAACCGGGCCGGTCGCCGCTGCCTTGTCGATAGTCCCGCTCCACTCTCTGGGCTTCTTGTTTCCCGCCAAACTGGACTCCAGAGTTACTTCGACGGTGTCGACCACATGGCCGGACGCATCCAAGAGTTCGGCACGACCGTTGTAGTTGCCCATTCGATCCCTTCGTCAGCTCGAAACCATGATGGTCGCTACTCCGTGCAAAGCACCTTTCGGGTCCATGCGAATCGAATAATCGTCGGTCGTCTGTTTGGGCGCGAATCCTCTTCCTCTCGATCACTGACGTTTTATGACACCGCGCACATAACGGCTGCGAGTTCAGAGGGTCATTGCAACACTTCATGGCGAGTTTTTCTAATGGTGTCGTGTCGCCGAGGGTTGTCGAATAAGGGTGTTCCGCTAGATGAGATTCTCGGTGTTGTGGAGTCCTCTCTCAGAGATTGACCGCAGCCGAGAACCGTCAGCGGTTTCTGGCATTCCGAGCACATCCACCTGGTTGTCCGGCGGCATATTTGGCGGTATTGAGCGCGTGTTGTGACGAAGATTGGATTTAGTTGACGAAACTGAGTAGCTGCCATTCGCCCGGCACACCTTTGAGGTTGGTCTTCGCTCTCTCTTGGAATCTGATGCCTGAGCCAGCTACAAGATCACGGACGGTGCTGGTAACAACAACCTCGTTAGGCATCGCAAGAGCTGACACACGGGCTGCGATGTGGACGGCCATGCCAGCTACATCCTGTCCTCGTCGTTCGGCCTCACCGGTGTGGATGCCGGCCCGTAATTGTATGTCGGATTCCTTAGCCCGGCTCATCAGACTCTTTGCACACATGATCGCGCGTCCGGGACCATCGAAGATCGCCAACATTCCATCGCCGGTGCTCTTGATCCATTCCCCACCAAAGTGGCTCAATTCGTCCTTAGAGAACTCATCGTGGGCGTTGAGAAGCTTTGACCAGGCTCTGTCACCAAGATTACCGGCTTTCACCGTCGAGTCGACGATGTCGGTGAAAAGGACAGTTGTCAGAAATCGATCCACTCGAGCCTTGGGTCGCGTCCCGACCAGGAACTGTTGAACTTCGGCCAACGCCGCGTCCGCATCTCCCACCCAAGGCCAATGGTCGCTCCCTGGAAGAACCACAAGTTTGGCTCCGGGAATCTGGGCCGCCATGTACCGGCTAGACCGCACATCAATGACACGATCATCCTCTCGATGGATAACCAACGTGGGCACGCCGATGGTCGGCAAAACGTCTCTCACATCTGTCGCCCCATTGGTTTTTATGAGCGAAATCCACATCGCGGGACTTGCACTTAGCCGACCGGCACGACTCCACCAGCGTTCAAACTCGGCATCCCCTACCGCACTTGGAACGAAGAAATCGACGCCAAAGTACTCGCCAAAATCGCCAGACTCGAGCGACTTCAACTGCGAGATTCCCTGCTCCCGCGTGACGCCCCACGGCCAATCCTCCGCCCACGAAATCCGTGGGGTAGCACCCCAGAGAACCAGAGATGCGGTCCGACCCGGATGAGTTGCTCCAAACAGGGCGCTTGTTGAGCCGCCCTCAGAGAAACTAAACAGCGACACCTGCTCGGAAGACACAGCATCCAGAACCGCATCAATGTCGGCCATCCGATCCTCGAGAGTTGGTGGACGTTCCACCGGCACCGGATCAGAAAGACCAGTACCTCTCTTATCGAAGAGGATCAAACGTGAGAACGAAGCCAAACCTCGAAGGAATGACGCCTGTCGAGGCTCCTCCCACGCCAGCTCTACATTCGATACCAATCCAGGAACGAACATGACATCTATCGGCCCTTCCCCAAGAACCTGATACGCGATATGGAGATCCCCAGCCTTTGCATATCGAGTTCGTGGCGGTTCAAAAGGCAAACGATCTCCCATGGCCAGAGCCTATCGACACACCAAACCGAACATAACGGCACAGCTGTGCGGTTGATCCCCTACCGGCGAATCCCATATCGCCAGCTGCAAGAATCGGTTCAGGGGTTTGGGTCTTTTCCGATTTCGCTGAACTTCACATCGACGCTCCATGATTCATTGTTGGAACGGATCACATAGCCGACGAGGTTGCCATCTGAATCCACCATGACCGCGATTTGAGCCGACCCGTTCACTTCGTAGTCGGTGTTGGCAAGGGCGGAAGCATTGAGCTTGCCTGTGATTGTGGCATCTGTGGCGAACGTTGGGTCCTGGATCGACTTGAGAATCAGAATCGAGGGAGCGTCACCGGCTTCTTTGAGCGGAATCTCAACTGTCTCGCCGTCTCGCTCTACTGTGGCGATGCCCGCTATGACCCGTGTCGTAACGGATTGACGGTCGATTGTCATCACGAGCTCACGGTCCGAGCCATCAACCCATCCTTCGAGTTCGACCTCGGTTTGTTCTCCTTTTGTGGAGAGCGAGATCGTCGCTTCGAATGTGTAGCTCGCTGCTTCGACGAGAGCATCGACGCCGTGGGCGACGACTTCAACGGCGGTGGTTGGATTCGTTGCCCCTTGGGCGGTCTGAGTCGTCAAGACGACCACCGTGGATACGGTGGTCTGCTCAGTCGAATCCATTGAAGGAATCGACGTGCATGCACCGGTGAGTATGCCGGTGATCGCGGTGGCTGCGACAACGGCTAATGGGCGAATGCATCGTTTGTGGGCTTTCATCGTCTGAGAAGGCATCGTCGTCTGCGGGGATTGCCTTTATCAATCTGATGTCATCCGGTGTGCTCAAAGGTCATGGCGAGAGAGGAGGAGGCGGACGGCTTCCGGAGCTTCGCCCGGCGGGCAATTGAACGAGAAGCTAACCGTAGGGTCGCCGATCTCGCTAACTGGTCCGAGGCCTCAACCGCCAGATCAGGACCGCCGCTCCCATCGAGACCACCGCAGCGACAAGGGCAACCGGTGTCCGCCAAGAGCGGGCTAACGCCAAGTCGCCTTCGAGGGAAGAAAGAACGCGCCACTCCATGTCGGCGGGAGCTGGCGACAGTTCGTCCGACATGGCCTGTAGCGCCCGTGCGGTCTTGCCCATGGCGGCGTGACGGGCCTGGCACTTGAGACAACTGGACGTGTGGAATCGAAACGGTCGAACAACTTCGGTTTGGTCAACAGCACTGTTGGCTACGAACGGGGCAGCCACCTCACAGATGAGACTCACGATGCCTCCTCCATGTCTTTCGCAAGACGTGCCCTAGCCCGATGGAGACGCACCTTCGCTGCGGTCACCGAGATTTCCATCGTTTCTGCGATCTCAGCATGAGACCATCCGTAGACGTCTTTCATGATGACGACCTGACGCTGCCCTTCCGGCAGACGATCGAGCGCAGTCCGCAGCTTTCCCCGCAATTCGAGAATCTCCCCTGCCACTTCTGGATGATCTGGCCCGAGTGGAGCAGGCAGTTCCGTGAGATCGTCGATGGATGGACCGGCGTGACGTTTCGCTCGCTTCTTGTGGGTCCACGCAGTGTTGACAGTTATACGGTGGAGCCATGTGGACAACTGGGCATCACCCCGGAATCGCGGTAGGGCCCGCCAGGCGCGGATAAGTGCCTCCTGGGTCACATCCGATGCCAGGTGGGGATCACCTACAAGTCGTCGCGCCAATGTGTAGACCTCGTTTTGATGGACCCTGACCAGGGCGGCAAAGGCGGCCTTATCGCCGTTCTGAGCCCGGGCGATGAGCTCTTTTTCCTGTTGATCTTCGACCTTTCGAGGGTCGTGAGGGTTACCCATCGGCGAGCTCGATTCGGGCGCTGATGTACTCGACATCAACGTCGGAAAGGGTCACAGTGACGTTCGCGCCGTCCGTTGACAACGCCACATCAACCGGACACGCAGGGAGTAGTGGTTTGCGAAAACGTATCTTGGCTGACGATAGGGGCCGATCTCCGGCTTGAAGCTCGGATGCTGCGCTCAGGGCCCAGCTCGCCTGAAGCAACCCATGGGCGACGACACCGGGCAATCCGGCATCGACGGCGGCGTTGTGATCCCAATGGATCGGGTTCCAGTCTCGGGTAGCCGCCGCGTACTTGATCAGGTCTGCTCTCGACGCCGATAGCTGGCCCTTCCCAGGGATCCCAATGTCCGTTGCGCCGGGCTCGACACGCTGTTCGGCTGAGGTTGTGGCCGTTGCCTCTCCTGCCGCGAGGAAGCCGGCGGAACCCGTGGCAAGAACGCCCTCGGAGTCGATGGCGTCCATCTCGAACGTGATGAAGTGGACACCGCCACGCTCTCTCGCACGCGTGACTTTCCCGCTGACTGTCATCTCGGTGCCGATGGGCATCGGGCGATGCCAAAGAAAGCTCTGGTCGCCATGGATAACTGAATGCTCGTAGAGGAGTGACAGCAGTTCGGGCGCAACCGCAAATAGCGCAACCGACATGAACCCTGGTGGAGCCGCTTGCACCCATCGGTCCGGGTCGTCCCCGGTGGCCTCGACAAAGTCAGCAACACCGTCGGGAGAAATGGGGAGATGTTGTGGGCCAAATGAGCGCCCGGCGAGATCACTGAGATCCATCACTGGGACGGTAGTGCTATTCCTCTTGCTCACGCCCGCCTCGCCTGACTACTGGCCAGGACACCCAGATGAGAAAGACCCCCTGTCGGGGGCCTTTCTACGCTTCGTCGACCTGGTACTAACGGGTTTCGCGATGCAGGGTGTGCTCGCGGCACCATCGGCAGTACTTCTTCAACTCAAGTCGGTCCTGGGTGGTCGACTTGTTCTTGGTCGTGACGTAGTTTCGCCGCTTGCACTCAGTGCATGCGAGCGTCACCGGCGGTCTCTTATCGCTTGCCATTCTTCTCTACTCGTTTCAGTTGGGCTGGGTTTGAGCCAGTCCTATTTGGTGATCTTTATGACTCGGCCGGCGCCGACGGTGCGACCGCCTTCACGGATAGCAAACCGGA
>CAXMOW010000062.1:0-341 GCA_964195235.1 uncultured Acidimicrobiia bacterium
CCGAGTTCCTCGAGCAAGAGTCGAAACCGAACGGGCGGCGGCAACCGGGTCAGCGGGACTTCCGGGCGCCACAGCCAGGTCTGGAGACGGTGTCTGAACCGAGCGATGGGCCCGGCGCCGTCGAAGAAAGCATCGATCCCATGGACCTGGAGGGTTTGTCGAACCCGCAGCAGACGGAGACGTTCTTCCGCCGTTTCACTGAATCGCAGAAAACCGATCCTTGTGGGCTCACGAACGAGTCCGGCGCCCTCAGAGACGACCGGCGGTGTCAGGCCGAGGAACCCTATCGAGGTAAGTCGCAGCAGACCGAGCACAAAGCCGCCGACGAGAATCTGCCAGAT
>CAXMOW010000062.1:351-5851 GCA_964195235.1 uncultured Acidimicrobiia bacterium
AGATCACCGCGTCGACAAGCACGATGACAAACCCGTAGGTCTGCACGATGAACGGCATCAGCAACAGGTCGAGCGCCGGCCGGACGAAGGCGTTGAGAAATCCGTAGATGACGGACAGGAGAGCGATCGATGCGAGCGTCAGTTCGAAGCCCGTGCGGATGCCGGGCATGAGTGCGAGTACGAGCCCAATAAGCAGGGTGTCGACAACAAAACGAACGATCCCGACTCGCCAGTTAATCCTGCTTCGACGATGTGGAATTGGCTGAATCGACGCCGGCTCTTCCGCCATGACCGAAACCCTTTCTTGGTCGGAGACCGCGGAAGATAGCCGGTGTCGCTTCTGTCGCCCAAGCCTCCGGCTGTGGTACGAGGAAAGAGCGACCAGACACAACTTGGGTTATAGAAGTCGAGTCAAGCTTCGCTCCTGTAACCGACCACACATCAGCCTTCGGTCGTCAGGGACGGTCAGCCTGCGTCGCTCGATTCGGCCCAGAGGTTGATGCCGCTTTCAACGGCGGATTCGTCGATCTCTTGTAGCTCTGGGTCGCTGAACTCGAGGTTGTCAAGCGCACCAAGATTGTGCTCGATTTGTGACCACCGGCTCGCTCCGACCAGCGCAGTGGTGACACGAGGATCTCTCAGCACCCAGGCGATGGCCATTTGCGCCAGTGTTTGACCGCGACGCTCGGCTATCTCGTTGAGGGCGCGGATGTTTGCGAGGCTCCGCTCAGTGAGGAGGTCAGGGCTCAAGCTGGTATTCGATTCTCTAGCTCTGGACGCCTCCGGAACCCCATCGAGGTACTTCGAGGTCAACATTCCTTGCGCTAAGGGCGAGAACACAATGCATCCAATGCCCTGCTTCTCTAATACATCGAGCAGACGGTCCTCGATCCATCGATTCAGCATCGAGTACGAGGGTTGGTGAATCAAGCACGGTGTGTTGAGGTCGCGGAGGATCGTCGTCGCCTCCAGCGTTTTCTCCGGACCGTACGATGAAATGCCGACGTAGAGGGTCTTGCCCTGACGTACGGCAGCGTCGAGCGCCCCCATCGTCTCCTCCAGGGGAGTGGTCGGGTCAAACCGGTGTGAATAGAAGATGTCGACGTAATCGAGGCCCATTCGGGCCAGGCTCTGATCAAGGCTGGCCAGCAGGTACTTGCGGCTTCCGCCTCCCTGCCCATACGGCCCGGGCCACATGTCATACCCGGCCTTGGTCGAGATGATGAGCTGGTCTCGGTAAGGCCTCAGATCGTCAGCGAGGATTCGGCCGAAGTTCTCTTCAGCCGACCCATATTCAGGCCCGTAGTTGTTGGCGAGGTCGAAATGGGTGATCCCGCGGTCGAACGAGTTCAGCACCATCTCTCGCGCCGTCTCCAAGGGTGCCTCGCTGCCGAAGTTTTGCCAGAGTCCCAGAGCGATCTTCGGCAGATCGAGCCCGCTCCGCCCGGCGCGGGCGAACTGCATCAGGTCGTATCGGTCGGCGGAGGCCTTGTACATGGAGCAGTACTCCTGGCGGGTCTCTGGTAAGTCGATTTCCGGCGGCAGCCTAGGCGTGTTGGTAAACGTTCTTAAGCGAAGTAGTTGCGATAACGCATAACCGGTGTGGTCTCTGGGGTGAACCCACGCCAGACGGACCGCCGATAACCGGCATTATGTGCGGTCACTTGCCACGCTCAATAGCGGACACAAGTGCCGTTATGTGCAGGGCTCGGCGAGGCTTCCGTTTCGCTCGGCGAACGATTGCGGTCTGTCGGAACAGAGTGGCATTATCCGTCCGATCTCGTAGCCAAGCTCAACGCCCCTGAGAGGGACGCGCCCGTTTGAACAGCACCCAAATGCCAACGAGCTCAACTCTCCGGGATGCACTGGAAATGGGTCTCTACCTGAGCCTTGTTCTTGTGGCTTTGATCGTCGGCTTGGAGCGTTCGTTGAATGACGGTGGCGAGCTTCTCATAATTTGGGGATCGTCTATCGGGTTGACCCTCGCCCACGTGTTCGCCTTCAGGGTTGCCCACGTGTACCAATACGGCACCGCGGTCAGCCGGGGCTGGAGGTCAATCGGAGCAATGTTCGCCGCCGCCTTCGGAGTCGCCTTCCTCGCCACGATCCCCTATCTGATCCCACAGGACACCATTTCGGCGAGCTCGGCAGCAACAGTCCTTTTGCTTGGCTTCGTGGCGTTTGCTGCCTACTTGGCAGCTCGGAGCCGGGGATGGCCAACGCTTCGCACCCTCGGATATGTCCTGGTGATCCTTGTCTTGGCCAGCTTGGTTTCGATCATCAAATACGTATTGACCCACTAGACAGTCCAGTCATCAGATTGGACCTGTCAGTTCTCTCAGGTAGAAAGGGGACCGCATGACTGAACAAGAAATCGACTCCCGCGCAATCGGCTGGACTTGGTTCGCCGCGGTGATGATGTGGCTGATCGGTGCCTTTCATGCCATCGCAGGCATGGTGGGCATCTTCACCGACGAGTTCTATCCCGAAGTGCCCGACTACCTCTTCCGATTCAACTCCGAAGTGTGGGGATGGACACACCTCGTCACAGGACTCGTCGTCTTCTTTGCAGGCGCGGCGATTCTCAGCGGGCAACTCTGGGCCCGAATTCTGGCGGTCATCATGGTGTCGCTGAGCATCCTCGAAGCTTTCGTCTGGCTTCCGGTCTATCCCATCTGGTCACTCATCATCATCTCTGTTGGTGCCTTGGTCATTTGGGCCTTGACAATCCACGGGCACGACATCGAATCACTCAGCACCGACTAGGTGCGGTCCTGAGCCGCTCAACCAAGTCGCGTGACGCCCGGAACACCTCTGACGGGCCGCCCATAACCAGGGAAACATAAGAGATTCATTATGTGCGGCCTGGTACAAGCGGCTGCTACCAACTATCCCAGTGCACAACCTGCTCGAAATCTCGCCGGTTTGGGGTCTTGATCGGAGCCAATGGACGGTCTGCTGGGTACCCCAAAGCAATCAGCCATGCACAAACCATGTTTTCCGGGTGACCTAGGACGTCACGGGCGAGCATCTGGTCGGCAACAGCGGTGTGACCCGACCCGACCCCCAAGTCAACTGCCGCCAGCATCATCACCATTGTTACTTGACCGAGGTCGTAGTGAATCGACTCCCTCACTCTGGCTTCCTCCGCCGCAGGAACGATCAGAGCGATAGTTGCAGCTGAGGTGGCAACAAAACTCGCTCCACGCCACACCTCAGAGAGCCGAGTCAATTGGTTCCGGTCGGTGCACACAATGAAATCCCAGCGCTGTTCATTCCTTGAAGAAGGCGACCGCCTGCCCGCTTCCAGAATGGTTTCCAGATCCTGATTTGGGATGGGCCGATCCTGATAGATACGGACGTTTCGTCTGGATTGAAGAGCCTTCAGGGTTTCCATTTCGGCAAGCTACCCCGGGAATCAGAACAGGCACAAACTCAGCCCATAAATGCCGTTATGTGCGTGCTAACTCGATCCCGTCAGTCAGCGGTGATGCGTTCGTCCACCGCTCGCAACGACTCGGTGATGAGTTGCTCGAGGACTTCGGCCTCCACCTTCTCCACGTTGTTGATGTAGAGACAGGATTTGCCGGTGCTGTGTGGGCCAAGTTCGCCGAGCAACGAGTCATAGCGGCTAAATCCATCCATGATGTATAGAACCATCGATTGCTTGCGTGGTGAGAACCCAATCTTGAACCATTGGCGTTCCTTGCCTCCTGCTTTCGGTGTATACACGTAGGCCCCGAATCCAACGATCGACCTGCCCCACATCCGGGGTTCGTCACCCGCTGAGTCGGGTCAGGATCTCTTTGACAGCTAAGGCGTCTTTTCGTCGTCGCTCGTTCTCCACCGAGTTGATGAAGGTGTCGACATCTCCGTCGTTTTTAACGGTCTTGATTTCGGTCACGTTAGGAATCTACTTCAAGGCCGAGGGATGGAGCCAACCCGGATCGATCGCCCGAATCCGACCGATCCCGCCTGGACCAGGTTTTATCTATAAGCCGGTCATCGGCGTCATCTAGAGTTGTAGAGGAAAGTTTGAGAGCTGGTTGCAGAGGAGGAGAAACATGAGTGACCGTCCAGTCGGAGGTACCGTCGAGGTCAGCGATGCGGCGGTGGGTTTGACGGCGTTGGCCGGCATCCTGATGTTCCTCTTGGGTGGGTGGTGGATCACTGTCGGGCTCGTGGCGATTGTTAACAGCGACTTCTATGTCGTCACCCAGGAGTGGATCTTCGAGTTCTCTACCACCTCGTGGGGTTGGACCCATTTGATTCTCGGCATTGTGGTGCTCCTAGCCGGTTTCGGCTTGTTCACTGGGATGGTGTGGGCCCGCACCGTGGGTGTGATACTTGCGGTGATATCGGGGCTGGTTGCGTTCGCGTGGCTGCCTTACCACCCGGTGTGGGCGATCCTTATCGTCACAGTCTCGGTTTTTACGGTCTGGGCACTCACGGTCCACGGCCGCGACATCACCATGGGATACGAAGACGCCTAGAACGGCTCACACACTCGATAGACGGAGAAAGCGTCGAAGACGGTCTGAAGGCATTCGGTCCTCGAGAGCCGCCCATAACCGGCATTATGTGGGGTTGCTGAAGTCCTACCAGCCTCTACGGGCTTGGCCCATATCGCCATGCCGGACCCTTTCAGGGGGTTCACGGGGCTACGGTGGCTTCATGTGTTTCGACCACGATTCGGAGCCGCCAATCGTTGCCGGTGACCGGGCCGTCACCACCCACGATCTCACCGTGACTACGAGAGACGGCAATGAGTTCATGGCCTTTGAGGCGTATGGCGAGGACCGCTCGAGGGCGGCCATCGTCGTGCTGCCGGACGTTCGGGGGCTATTCCCGTTCTACAAGGGTCTCGCCGCCCGGTTTGGTCAGGCCGGTCACGATGCCATCTCCATCGATTACTTCGGCCGTACCGCCGGCCTCGTAGAGCGCTCCAACGACTGGGACTTCTGGCCGCATGTCCACGACACAACCCTCGAGGGAGTGCGCGACGACGTGACCGCCGCCGTCTCCCGGCTTCGGGTCGGCAACCCGGATCGCCCGGTATTCACGGTCGGGTTCTGCTTCGGAGGGTCGAACTCATGGCACCAGGCCGCCAACGGGTTGCAACTGGCTGGTGTTGTTGGTTTCTATGGACGACCCGGCCGCGACGACGACGGCGGTGTGATCGGCCGGGTCAGCGGCATGACCTGTCCGGTTCTGGCTTTGATGGGTGGTGACGACCCGAGCATCCCACAGGATGCGATCGACGAGTTTGAGAAGGCGCTGAACGATGCCGGTGTAGTCAACGAGGTCGTTGTTTACCCGGGATCCCCGCATTCCTTCTTCGACAGAAAGTACGAGGAGTACGCGGGCGAGTCGGCCGACGCGTGGAGTCGGGTGCTGGCGTTCGTCGAGGCAAATAGCTGACAGCGGGTTGAACAGCACATGCCAATCTGCCCGAGGACGTGCTGTGCCGGTTTCCGACTGCTTCGTGTGGCGTGCCCAT
>CAXMOW010000063.1:0-5808 GCA_964195235.1 uncultured Acidimicrobiia bacterium
CGCAAACGACATCTTCTTCGCCTTTGGCTGACCCCACCTAATGCCCGACCTCTCGCTCCCGTTATCGCTGAGCGCTTTGGCAACATCGAAGTCGGTCCGAACCGCGGCGGAATAAGGACACCAGGACAAGTTCTGAGCACACCATTGAAGCCGGAGTAGTGGAGTCGACGCCCAACGCAACGGAGTGAAGGAACTCCCCTGGCGGCGACTTTCGCTGGCGATCCTGATCGTAGCCCTGAGCGCGTTGCCGGTTTTTCTGGTGGGAGCGACTTTCCTTCAGCTCGAGCGGGACATTGCGTTGACCACAACCGGCCTAGGCGCGGTTACCGCTCTTTTCTTCCTGAGTGCCTCGATCTCCTCTGCCGGGCTGGGTCGGGTTGTCGAACGAATCGGATGGCGAGCATCGATGCGGATCAACTCGATTTCTTCCGCAGTGGTCCTCGCGGGGATCGCATTGCTAGCGAGGAGTGCCCTATCTCTATCTCTGTTGTTGGTCGCCGGTGGAGCCGTCTACGGGCTGGCGAATCCGTCGGCGAACAAGGCCCTCGCCGAAGTGGTCCCACCAGAGCGGAGGGGCCTCGTCTTCGGTCTCAAGCACAGCGGGATCCCAACGTCGACACTTCTCGCAGGGCTTGCTGTGCCAACGCTGGCACTCACAATTGGATGGCGATACTCCTTCGCGTTTGCAGCCCTACTCCTACCGGTGGTTTGGCTCCTCCTTGCAAAAGACAGCGACGAACCCATCCATCTCGCCGGCGCCGAGGACTCATCTCGCGAGGTGGAACCAATGTCCACACCCCAGATCGTGGCACTGGCACTTGCCGCGGCGTTGGCAACCTGGGCAGCGGTATCGCTGAGCACATTCCTGATCGCCGCCGCGGTGGAAGCATCTCTGTCGGAGGCAGCGGCAGGCCTACTCCTGTTTGCCGGATCGCTCACCAGCATCAGCATTCGGGTGGTAGCGGGGAGCATCACCGATCAGAGACGGTCCCGAGGTTTCGTTGGTCTCGCAGTGTTAATGGCTATCGGAAGCCTGGTGTTCGTTGCATTGAGCGGAGCCGCCGGTCTGTGGTTCGTTGTGCTTGTGCTGGTGGCGTTTGCAACCGGCTGGGGCTGGCCGGGGCTGATGACATTCACCGTCGTGAATGCCAACATCGGAACACCAGCCGCCTCATCAGCGATCACTCAGGCGGGAGTGTTTCTCGGTGCCGGGATTGGACCCTTGGTGCTGGGATGGTTGATCGACAATGTCTCTCGCGCGGCAAGTTGGATGACAGTCGCTGCTTGTCTAGGGGTCGCTGCTGTCGTCACTCTCGGTGTCGGCCGCTCGACACGACCGGCGTGATGTCTCACAGAAAGACCGTTGGACCATGCTTCTAACCGCCGATCCGAATCTTCCCGAGAGGGCCCGCGTGGTCATCATCGGGGGTGGTGTGATCGGATGTAGCGTGGCGTATCACCTGAGTCACATGGGGTGGAGCGACGTGGTTCTCCTGGAGCAGAGCCGGCTCACCTCGGGAACGACCTGGCATGCCGGTGGACTGATGGTCACATTTGGCTCTATGTCCGAGACCTCGACAGAGATGAGAAAGTACACCCGAGATCTCTACAGCCGACTCGAGTCTGAGACCGGCTTGGCCACCGGGTTCATGCCGGTTGGCTTCGTCGAGTTGGCGACCGAGCCCGACAGGCTCGAAGAATACAGACGTGTCGCAGCATTCAACAGATTCTGTGGCGTAGACGTTCACGAGATCTCCGCGAGGGAGGTCTCTGAGATGTTCCCAATTGCCCGGACCGACGACGTCCTGGCCGGGTTCTACGTGGAGGGTGACGGTCGGGCCAATCCGGCTGATGTGACGATGTCGTTGGCTGCGGGGGCCCGTAACCAGGGGGTGATGATCCTCGAGAATGTGGCAGTAACCGGGGTGGTTGAGAAGGCAGGCGCAGCGACCGGGGTCGAGACGACCAGTGGTGTCATCGAAGCTGAGTACGTGGTGAACTGCGCCGGGATGTGGGCTCGCCAGATTGGTGTGACGGCGGGAGTGAACATCCCTCTTCAGGCCGCCGAGCACTACTACCTGATCACCGATGAGATCGAGGAAATCTCCAACAGCTGGCCGGTGATCGAAGACCCGGCTTCATTCGGGTACTACCGGGAAGAAGCGGGTGGTTTGATGATTGGTCTCTTCGAGCCCGAGGCAGCTCCGTGGAATGTGAACGGCGTGCCCGATGACTTCGCCTTTAGTGAGATCCCGCCTGATTGGGACCGCATGGGACCGCATATAGCACGTGCCATGGATCGAGTGCCGATCTCAAAGGAGATAGGGGTTCGCAAACTCTTCTGCGGACCGGAGAGCTTCACACCAGATCTTCAGCCCATCATTGGTGAGGCCCCCGAGTTGAAGAACTACTTCGTGGCGGCGGGTTTGAACTCGGTTGGAATCCTCACCGGAGGTGGTGTCGGTCGAGTACTCGCCCACTGGATCGTCAACGGAGCCCCCGATGTCGATGTCACCGGTTTCAACATCGATCGCATGCGGTCCTATCAGGCCAACCCGGAATATCTCCGTGCCCGCACCGCGGAATCGCTGGGAATGGTCTACCAAGCCCACTACCCGAACCGAACTCCGCAGACCGCACGTGGAGTCAAGAAGTCACCTGTGCACGATCGTCTCGCAACACGGGGCGCCTACTTCCGAGAGGTCAGCGGTTGGGAAGGCGCCGACTGGTACGCACCCAACGGTGTAGATCCGGTCGTCGAGCGGCTCTCATGGAAGCGAGAGAACTGGTTCCCCTACTGGCAAGCCGAGCATGAAGCCGTCCGCAACGGCGTCGCTTTGATGGACTTGTCTTTCATGTCCAAGTTCGTCGTTGAAGGGCCCGACGCCGGCAGGCTGCTCGAGTGGATCTCCACCAATCGAGTCGACGGCAAGGCTGGGATTATCACCTACACCCCATGGCTCAATTCGGAAGGCACGATCGAAGCAGATCTCACCGTCACCAAGCTCGACGAAACAAGTTTTTGGGTCGTCGCCACCGATACCGCCCACCGTCACGTCGAGAGCTGGATTCGACGACAAGCCGGGGAGCTGATGGAAATGTCCATCACCGATGTGACAGAGAACTATGCACAAATCAACATCCAGGGGCCTCTCTCCCGGGAGTTGATGCAGTCGGTAACTTCTGCTGACCTCTCCAATGCGAGTTTCCCCTTCAGGACCGCAAGAGAGATCGAGGTTGGTGCGGTGAGAGCTCTTTGCATCCGCATCACATATCTAGGGGAGCTCGGATACGAGATCTACACATCGGCTGATCAGGCCGTCGAGGTCTACGACCGTCTGGTCACGGCTGGTGAGCCCCTCGGACTGCGCCACGCCGGATTGAAGGCGCTGGCCAGCCTTCGCATGGAGAAGGCGTATCGCGACTACGGCCACGACATCGACAACACCGATGGGGTCATCGAAGCCAGCCTGGGCTTCACAGTGGATTTGGATAAGCCTGGCGGATTCATCGGCCGTGACCAGGTAGTGAGCCAACTCGCGGCCCGCCCCCTGAACCGACGCCTTGTTCAGGTTTTGGTGGGTGACCCCGAGCCGTTGATGTTCCACGGTGAGTTGGTGCATCGGAACGGAAGGCCCGTTGGCTATGTTCGTGCTGCCTCTTATGGATTCACATTGGGTGGCGCCGTCGGTCTGGCGATGATCGAACCCGAAGAACCGGTGACAAGCGAGTATCTAGAGGGTGGAGTTTGGGAAGTCGAGATTGTCGACCGCCTTTACCCGGCCACTGTCTCGATTAGACCCCTCTACGACCCGACCTCGGCGCGGGTGAGGATCTGAATCCAGTCGCGGCGAACCTAGGGATAGTTCCTCAGACCTCGGCGGTTGTATCAGCGAACTCATCTCTGAACGACTCACCGCGAATCAACTCAACTATCTGGGGGAGAAACAGGACGACGACAACTCCAATTGCGAGTGCGATGTTGAGCCACCCATCCAGGAATGCGAAATAGCTACCGTCGTTAGCCAGGAGCGTACGTCGGAAATTCTGTTCGAGGTCGTCTCCCAAGATCAACCCCATCAGAATCGGTGCGAGGGGAACGCCCATCTTCCGCATGAAGTATCCGATCACGCCGAACAAGGTCATGACGGTGATATCGAGAGAACTGTTGTTGACGGAGTACACCCCGATGTAGGAGATCACCAAGATGATCGGCATCAGGAACCAGCTCGGAATCCTGAGGATCTGGACGAACACTTTGACTAGCGGGAAGTTGAGAATCAGCAGAATCGCGTTGCCTATGAACATCGAAGCGATCAACGTCCAGATCAGCTCTGGTGAGTCTTCGAAAACGTTGCCACTGCCCGGTCGGATCCCCATCGAGATGAGGACGCCAAGAAGGACAGCAGTTGTTCCCGAGCCGGGTATTCCAAGAGTGAACAGTGGCACCAGAGAGCCCCCGGCGGCGGCGTTGTTCGCTGATTCCGGAGCGGCAACTCCACGAATATCTCCTTTGCCGAACGTGCCATCCCTATCGGAAAAGCGACGTTCTAGGCCATATGACATGAAACCGGCGACTGAGGCCCCGGTGCCGGGCAACAACCCGATGAAGAATCCAACGACAGCACCCCGGATGATGGCGCCGAGGGAGAACATGAACTCCTTGAAATTGACCCAGATTCGTTCTGCCTTTAGAAAAGCCGGGTTTTCCCCTTTCACGGTGTCTTCCAACAGACTGAGTACCTCGGATACCGCGAAAAGACCGATTGCGATGACCACAAAGTCGAGCCCTTCGTGGAGTCCCGGCTGCCCAAACGAATAGCGGACGACTCCGGTCTGAAGGTCAATACCGACTGTCGAGAGCATCACCCCGAAAGACACAGCGAGCAGGCCCTTGTACAGGTTGTCGCCTGCAAGACTCGAAACAGTTGCAAACGCCAGCAAGATCACCATGAACTTCTCCGGAGATTGGAACTGGGTGGCAACCTCCGACAAAGGCGGCCCAAATAGCGCCAATCCGATGACTGCACCGATACCCGCTATAAAGGAGCCGATAGCGGCAATGGCCAATGCCTGGCCTGCTCGCCCCTTTTTAGCCATCTGGTAGCCATCAATTGTGGTCACCACCGAAGAGGCTTCACCTGGCACGTTGAGCAGGATGCTCGTAGTTGATCCACCGTATTGCGTTCCGTAGTAGACACTGGCCAGAAGGATCAGCGTCGAGGCATCCGGAAGACCCAGGCGCAAAGTGATCGGAAACAAAATGGCGACACCCGTGATA
Organism: uncultured Acidimicrobiia bacterium; assembly: GCA_964195235.1. Classification (GTDB taxonomy): domain Bacteria; phylum Actinomycetota; class Acidimicrobiia; order Spongiisociales; family ZC4RG35; genus CAXMPK01. The sequence continues at coordinate 5,282 of CAXMOW010000063.1, forward strand.
GGTCCGATCCCTGGTAGAACACCGATCAGGGTTCCCAGTAGACACCCGATGACCGCCAATGCCAGGTTCTCCCAGGTGAGGGCAGCAGCGAAGCCATCCAACAGGTTGAAGTCTTCGATCAGAAGCCTCCCCACCAACCGACCGGCAGCCTAAGGGTCAACCAGTTGTTGAAAATGAAAGCAACGGCGACCGAAAACACAAAACTGAGGGGCAGGAGTTTGGCGATGGGTCCCTTGAAGAAGAGGCCAACGATCACCGACAGAGTGGTACTGGCAATGATGAAGCCGCCGACATCGAGAAGCTGGCCGTACAAGAAAGACGTCGCCACCACCGCAGCGAGCTGCCACCAGATCCCGAGGGATGGCCACGTAGGGGACTCGTCGGGCCGAACTATCAAGACGAGGGCCATGGCCGAGAAGAAGATCCCGAGGATGATGGGCATTGTCTTTGGTCCGACCGGACCTGACCCGAAAGCGGTCTCCACGAACGTACGCACCTCGAACACGTACCAAGCCCCGAGTACCAAG
>CAXMOW010000064.1:0-5666 GCA_964195235.1 uncultured Acidimicrobiia bacterium
TCGCCATTCCCTCTACCGGTGCTGGCAACCCAGACAAGGGGTTTGCTGTCGTCGAGTTCGGACTCGGCCGTTTCCAGTTCACCACTATTGACCAGAACTGAGAGGAAGTCTGTAACAGTCATATCTGTGCTGCCTGAGAAGTCTCGGATATCGGCGAGTCCTAGCACCCCTAACCGAAGTTGACGGTCGTCGGCTCCCTGAAAGGTGACCTCGTCGGGCGCTGTCATCTCAATTGGGACGCCGTCGACTTCGGCTGGCATGGCAGCGAACACCTCGGCGATTCCATCGGCGTCATCAGGCAGATCAACGGTGTCCAAACCCCAAGGAGGCTCAGTCGGCAGTGATGTGACCTCGTTCTGGGTCGTGGTACACGCACCAGCCAGTAACACCAAGACGAGGACGACAACTGTACGGCCAGTCATCCATCAATATCTACAGCCTCGGCATCAGCATGTATATCGGGGTCTTCCCTGATCGGACAGTTCCAATCCGGTCCGTCGCTGGACATCTAGCCGCACATAAGTGCCGTTATGTGCGGCTAGTGAGTGTAGAGACTGCCCACAATCTTGTACTCAGCATGGGTTGGGTCCAAGCCGGATGCTTCGAAGACAACGTATGCCGGGTGTGACCCTTCCTCGCTAATCGCGCGGGCATGGTGTTCGGAGCTTTCCCATATGGCGGCGATCTGGACGACGCCTTCCCCTTCGATGAGATAACAGTTGATCAGACCGTCTGGGCGTGTTCCGACCACGAGGTCGGACCAAGCACCGAACACGTTGGCATTGGTTGCCTCGTCTACCTCTGCGTGGGCGATCGACAGGATCATTATTCCTCCGGGAGGATGTTGTTGTTCGCGACCGTAGTGAACGAGCATGGTGCCGTGCCGGGGAGCATTCGGTTTCGGCCACCCCTAAGCCGCTTTGTGCGGGTCAGTCAAAAGGGATCAACTCGTGTTCCTCCGCCCATGCAGCGACCACGATGGTCAGATCCATAAAGGTGTCAGCATCAGCAATGACAGCAGCCCATTCAGGAGTAGTCGTGGCTAAGGATGCCACATCGAAGTCGTCAAGCCAGACCTCACCCAGTCCCGTATACGGGAGCCTGAGCCTGCCAGTCGTCAACGCCCGCCCGCCCCCTGTCAGCGAAGCAACCCTTCCACAACAAACACCTCCATTTCTCCCTTGCCCTTGAGAGAGACCATCCCCCGAGATTGGCCACGACAAGCGTTTGCGATCCGGTCCCATGAGCGGCGGCTGACCGATACCTTGCCAGGGACGCCGGTGCTTTCCACTCTTGACGCGATGTTTACCGTGTCGCCCCACACATCGAACAGAAACTTCTCCGAGCCAAGGAGACCCGCGACAAGTTCACCGCTGTGTACGCCTATTCGAACAGTCCAATCCGACGCCAACCCTTCACAAGCTTCGATCATGGCTAAACCTGCTTTGACACATTGGAGATCCGGGTTCAAGACCGGAGCAAGGAGCCCGGATACCGCCATGAAAGAGTCTCCGATCGTCTTGAGCTTCTCCAAACCGTGATCTCGAGCAATGTCCTCGAACGGTCCGGTGATCTCGGTTAAGGCTTCCAGGACCATGTCTGGTGGGTGGGTATCGCTGTACTGGGTGAATCCGACAATGTCGGTGAACAACACAGCAACATCTTCGTACCTTCTCCCTCGAACGCTGCCGCTCGTCTTCAACTCTGTCGCTATCGGCTCGGGAAGGATTGCTCTGAGAAGTCGATCCGCCAAGGCATGTGCTTCTTGGCTTTCGGCATATAGCTGGGCGTTTCGTATCGCGTTGCCCGCCTGGTCGGCAAAGATTTGGAGACGACGGGCTTGATCCATAGTGAAACTCCCCGGTTTCGTGCTATCGAGGCTGATGAAACCAACGACCCGGCCCTCCGAATGAATCGCAACAACAACAGCCGAGCGAATGTCCTTGCCTGCTTCGGTCGCCACCCAGTCAGGATTAGTTTGCGTGTCGTCGATCACGACGGGTTCGCTCGTATCAATCATTCGGCGTGTCAAATTCGTCAGCGGCAGCCGTACTCCGAGCATCGAATCGTCGTAGCCTCTTGCTCGCTTCACCTCAGCACTATCGCCATCAACAAGCAGCACAGTCCCTGTCGAGTAAGGCACCACGCGGGCTGCCCGATCCAAGATGACGTCGAGCACCTCGTCCAGCTCAAGAGTGCCGCTCAAAGCACTCGAAACATCAGCAATCGCCTCAGCGGCCACCCGTCCTTCACGCTCGGCAGCGTGAGCAGCTTCGCTTTGGGCGAACACTCGTGCGTTGTGAATCGCCACTCCTACATGGTTTGAGAAGGTCTCAAGAGGTTCGAATAGCTCCTCGGGGAAAGCGTTGGGCTGATCGCTATCGAGCCCCAAAAATCCGATGACGTCGTTGCCGAGAATGATGGGAACGGTCATGTGGGCACCCTTGCTTTCGTTGCCCTCTACGGGCACCCATCCGCTCCCTGGCGCCTGCGTGTCGGCGATCACGTAGGGGCCACGCGTGGTCGCTGCTTCACGCAATGAGGGGGTGTCCGCTACAACCAACCGTGCCCCGACGAGTGCCTCGTCTCCCCGGTTCGTACGCACAACCTCCGCCACCCCGTCCATGATCAAAAGGACGCTCACTGAAGTCCCGATGACGAAGGTGGAGATGCGAGCCAGGATGAAATCGAGTAGATCATCGATTTCCCGCTGGACGGTCAGCTCCGCTGAGATGTCACCGAGAATCCGCGTCAGCCGGCGCTGTTCTTGCATCGCGCTCAAAGCTCTTTCGAGCTGCATTTCGGCATCGTGCCGCTCCGTGACATCGATGCCAATGCTGAGGACTTCAACGATGTTGTTGTTTTCTTCAACCTTGGGGCTGCTCCGCCACGCCACCCATACGGGTGTGCCATCCTTCTTGCGACATTCGATCTCCGAGCCGACACTTTCGCCCGGATTCGCCAGTAGCCGCTCACGATCGTCGCCCTGGTGTGGCATGAACGTTTCGGTCGACGGACTGCCAATTATCTCCTCAGCCGAGAATCCAAATAGGTCAAGCCCATATTGATTCATGTCGAGGATGACGCCGTCGATCGTCCACCGTTCGATGATCGTCTCAACACTCCTCAGCTCCTCTAGAGCCGACTCGAGGCGCTTGTTGGCCATGTTCAAGGCGATGGCCGCCTGGTCGCGCGACGTATCCGCCACGACAGTAGGTTCGGAACCAGATCGGTTGGCGGAGTCGGATGGACCCGCCTCATCGTCGCTGAACATAGCCATGCCGAGACCCTCTCTGCTCGCCGAGCCAATCGATGACCCGACGCCAGCACCGGCAGCCTACGCCAAAAAGGGCCGCACATAACCGGCATTATGTACGGTTACTCAACGCCACCTGAGCCGCACATAAGTGCCGTTATGTGCGGGTACGGGCGATGATCAGAGCCTCCGTTTGGTGACCATTAGCCAGAAGAGATGACCCGAGGAATCGCGGCCTCAACTTGGGCTGCCCGAAAACGATCCAACTATTGATTCGGAGACCAAGCTGCTGATTTCGCCGAGTTCTGAGGCGACAGCACTGATCTTCTTGTACTAACAGGCGCGCTATCCGATGCCAATAGCCAACAGAAAGAAGAGAGGGCCCGGGATGGGCCCTCTCTTTCAGTGTTAAGGGAGATATCTCCTTGTTGCTACTTACCCCGACCCGGAGCCTTGCTCCTTGAAGGTGTAAAGGCCACCGTTGCGGTCTGACCCGTAGAAGTACGGATCGTTGGGGACCTTGTAGACACCCCAGAAGTCGTTTGCCAGGCCACCGTTGGTGGATGCATCGAGGAATCTCCCCACTTCCACCGGGTTATAGGGGTCGCTGACATCGAGCACCAGCATTCCGTCGGAGTACCAAGAGACATAGGCCTTCACCTTGTTCCCGGTGGTCTCCACGATCACGTTGTGGACCGAATAGGTCCCAAACGTCGCGCAACCCTCAATCGGAGTGAACGAGGCGCTGCACGTCGTATTGAAGGTGCTGGCCAGAACCGGAGCACTTGGGTCCGAGTAGTCCCATATCCGCAGACCACTCCACGGTGTGTTGGGAGCGATGTTGTTCGAGATGATGACAGCCGAATACCCGACGGCTGCAGCAGCCTGGGCCTTCTCATCGAACTCGCAGGCACCGCGACGCACCACGGCGATGTCACCGGGGTCAAACGCGACATCGTTGAGAGTCACGTCGGCAGTTGTGAGTGTGCACGCTCGACCGATCCACACCAACTCACCTGACAGTGTGCCGGTGTCAGCGAAGGTAGGAGACCCCGCCGCCGTTGCGAACTCGATAGCCAGGAACGTAGGACCACTGTCGACGACTACTGAAGTCCCATCAGTGGAACCGGTGAGTCCCGTCTGATTGGCCTCGAAGAAGTCACCATCACCGGTGGCAATTGCGGTACCCGGTATCGTCGGATCACCAGGAGTGTCGGTCCCATCCATGGTGAGGTTGCCGGGTGGCACCGACGCCTCCCATGCGCTGAAATCCTCCTCACCTTCAACGACAATCGAACCATCCTCGCTGGGCCATACCGAGTGGCTGTTGACCTCGCCGTCGATCGATCCGTCCACCGGCTCGAGTGCCACTGACACCAGGGTTGGGTCGGTCACGTCGCTGATGTCCAGCAACACCAGACCGGCGTCCCAGTTGGCCAGATAGGCTTGGGTGCCATCAGCGGTAATCGTGATGTCATGGAGGAACCGATTCTGTGAAGCCCCAACTCCGTCAAGGAGCCACAGTGCAGCCGGTAATACCCGTCCGCCGAAAGGCTCCCCTGGATCAGCGAATGTGAGGTCCCCGACACCAGGATCGAAGATCTCCTCTGCGCCCCACGCCGAAACCATTGTCGGGCTGGTGGGATCGGTGATGTCGAAGATCATGAAGTTGTCGAAGGCGGTCTCGGCGACTGCCGCCACATAGTCATTGGATCCCTGGGTGAACAGGAACAGGTTGTGTACGCCGACATTGGTGATGCCACCAAACAGGAAGTCAGAGACCTCGTTCAACTCATCGATGGTCACCGAAGCCAGCTTGACCGGGCTCTTCGGGTTGTCGACGTCGTAGATCTCGAAACCTCCGTCACCGCCACCACATGACTCGTTGGACATCACCAGGATGTCACCCGAATTCATCGAAGCGACTCTCACATCGTTGGTGCGGTCGCCCGCCTCCGACTGTATGACACCGACGGGCTTGGTCTTGTTGGCGTTACCCACGTCCCAGATCCAAATCCCGGCCTCGCCGCTTGGATCTCCGCCACACGGTGAGTTGAAGGTTCCGGTGTAGGCGTATTTGCCCAGCGCCCAAACGTCGGTGGTGGAATCGGGGGCAAACCGCTCGCCGCGGCCACGCAGGTCGATGTTCTTTACGTTCTTGCCCGTCGGCCCGGAACTGGCCTCAGCGGTGGCCGCGTCGTGGGTGACAAGCGAATCACTGCGGTCGGGCAGAACCAGCGTGTCGTGACTCCCGTCGTCCGGGGCGCCGTCGTCCGGGCCGTGGTCGGCGAGCGCGGTAGGAGCTATCAGCCCCAACGCAAGCGACGCGACAGCCACCAGGATCCACGCTTTCCTAGATCTTATAGTTCGATTCATTCTGAAAGACCTCCATCTGTAATGGGAATTGCCC
>CAXMOW010000065.1:0-5551 GCA_964195235.1 uncultured Acidimicrobiia bacterium
GAAACAAACGGAGCCTGACGCTGAACCTGACTCGTCAGGCAGGAAGATCGATCCTGGCTCGGCTGATCACGTCCGCGGATGTTGTGATTGACAACTTCAAACATGGGACTCTCTCGAGGTGGGGGTTCGACGAGACTTGGTTCGAGTCGGAAGCTCCACATGTCGTTCGATGCACCATCTCCGGCTATGGCACCGCCGGTCCGGGTGCTGGGGTTCCTGGATACGACTTCATCACCCAGGCAGAGAGTGGGCTGATGTCAATCACAGGCGAGTCGGACGGCGAGCCCATGAAGCTTGGCGTCGCGATTGTTGATTACTGCGCAGGTTTGATGGCGACAGTGTCGATCCAAGCTGCGCTCGAGTCGCGCAATCAAACGGGTCGCGGTCAATCCACAGAAGTCACTCTCCACGACATGGGACTTCAGATGCTCGCGGCCATTGCCGCAAATCACCTGATCTCCGGTGAGCCGGCAGGGCGGTACGGCAACGGTCACCCGAACCTCGTTCCCTATAGAACCTTCGCTGGGACCGATGGCAATTTCGCCCTAGGCGTCGGTAACGACGCGCTGTTTCGAAAGATGTGCGCCATCGTTCGCCACCCAGAGTGGGCGGACGACCCCAGGTTCGCTCGCAATCAGGACCGGGTGGTCAATCGCCAGGCGATCGAGGGTTTGATCGAAGATGTCACGGTCACACGGAGCAAAGCTGAGTGGATTTCGGATTTCAGGGGCGCAGGGATTCCTTGTGGGCCGGTCAATTCAGTTGCCGAAGCACTCGCTGATCCTCAGGTGGCGGCTCGAGAAGTAGTCACAGAAATTGAGCACCCAACTATCGGGATGATGCGCACACTGGGGCTTCCTATGCGTTTGGATGGCTCGCCGGCAGAGATTCGTCGTCACCCTCCGCTGCTGGGGGAGCACACCGAGGAAATACTCGTTGGACTCGGCTACAGCTCGGATGAAGTTGCACGGCTACGAAGCGATGGTGATGTCTGAATGTCGTTTGGCTGACGTAGAGCGCGGATCAAATGAGTGAGATCCGGCTCGATTAGGTAGTGCCGATCGAAGACTCCGCCGAGTCGGAATCGCTCGCAAGATCGGCGTCTGCACCGCATTAGTCCTGGGCGCTTTGTCCGGCCGCCGATCCGGCGAGAAGGCCGAGACCTAGCGCACTGAGTAGGCCATTCCCAGAGACATAGCCGTAGGAGCTATCACCGGAAACACCAACAGCTGCGCCACCTGCTGCGTAGAGACCGGGGATCGGATTCCCGTTTCGAAGCACACCACCGTTCTCATCGACCTTGAGGCCTCCTTGGGTGTGGAAGAGCGCTCCGGTCACTTTGACGACGGCGTATGGCGGCCTGATCGCGTATGCCCAGTTCGTGCGTCCGAAGGTGTCGGTGGACTGCTCTTGGGCCGCACGCCGCGCAGTCTCGAGGGTCCGTCCGAGCTCTTCTGGCCCACAACCGATCAGTTGCGCCAGCTGCTCCACATCATCGGCCCACTTGACCGCATCCATCGTCAGCAAATCCTGGTAGTCAGCGAATGGTTCTGCCTTCTCGTGGACTTCGCGATCGAAGACTGCCCATGCGACACCGCCGGGTTGTGCCAGCACGTTCACAGCGGACTCGGAGTACCCAATCGTCTCATTCTGAAATCGTTGAGCCTCGCCGTTTATCAGCAATGCGCCGTTCATCATGGTTGTCCAGGTGAGGAGGACGCCATGCGGGCTGGCAACCGAGCCGTGGCCTTGATAGGCCCCAAGACTTGCAGTGTCCGCTCCGAGGCCCTCCCCGATTCGCAGTGCGTCTCCGAGACTTCCGTCCCCTCCGTGGTAGAGGCCATCTGCAATCTCGGGTATGTAGTGACGGACCATCTCATGGTTTGCCCCAAAGCCGTTGGTGGCGAGGATCACCGAGTTGGAGACGATGACATCTCGAGACCCATCCGGTCGTGTGGTGGTGGCTCTCATGGCGCCGTTGGATTCTTCGACGTCCGTGAGTCGACTGGGCACAACAAGAGTCACTCCTGACCTGGCCGACGCTGCGTCGAGAAGATGGCGATGAAGAGTGCGCCCCGATCTATCAGGAACACAATGATGTCGCAGTCTCGAGTTGCCTGGAAACCAAACATCGGTGACGAGCTCCAGCGGGACCAAGCAGTCATCGGCCAACCACTCCACGAGTCGTGGAGATACGTCGCTCAGCGTGCGTGCTACCACGGGATCGGCCTTGCCTTTGGTCTTGGTCATGATGTCGTCGTAGAGAAGGTCGGGGGAGTCGTCGATCCCCGCCTCCCTCTGCCACCTGCTCCCTCCTCCGGGAATCATTGAAGTGCTCATGGAGGTGTTGCTGCCTGAACGAAAGGTCTCCAGACCCTCCACCAGCAATACCGATGCACCCATGTCGGCGCCGGCAACGGCGGCCGCCAACCCTGCGGCGCCGGCACCTGCAATGACGATGTCGACGTCTGTGTTTCCCATGCGTTCACCCTATTCGTTAGGTTCCGACCTCAATGTCTTCCGACGTCTTCAACGTGCTCGTGCTGGTGCCATTTCCGATGAGTGCCGACCAATTGGCCAAGAGAGAGGAGCAGAGAGACGAAGCGAACCTTCCGAAAAACATTCAGCTCCACTACCAGACGACCAAAGCCGCGCCTTCCAACTATGTGTCGGCGATGGACTATGTCATCGCTGACATCGGCTTGCTGGAAGCAGGATTGGATGCCGAAGAAGATGGCTTCGACGCGGTGTGCATCGACACAGTGAGTGATTCCGGCGCGGCTGCCTTGCGCTCGATTCTCGACATACCGGTGATTGCGCCGGGGAGGACGATGTTCCTCACGGCGATGATGCTCGGCCAGCGGTTCGGAGTTCTCTCGATGTGGGAACGGTGGTTCGGCCTGTACGAACGCACTTTGCGTGAGTTGGGAATCGAGGACCGGTGCGCTGGCATCCGTTCGATCGATACCCAGCCCGACAGTCGGAATCTCTTTACGGGTAAAGAGGAGGAAGTCATGCCCCGTCTTCACGAAACCGCCGTCCGCCTGATCGAGGATGACGGCGCTGACGTCATTTGCCTCGGTTCGACGACCATGCATCAGGCTCACGAATATCTGCAGGAGCGGTTGCCGGTCCCAGTGCTGAATCCGGGCCCGCTCTCTTATCTCACCGCGGAGACAACGCTGGCACTCGGTCTGACCCAGAGTCGAAAGGCCTACCCGAGACCGTTGGTGTCCAAAACGAAGATGATCTCGGAGATGCTTGCCGCAGCTGCCATCTCCGAGCAAACCGAGGATCGCTCTTGAAACGAGTAGCGGTCATTGTGCCTTTTGCTTTGGGTGAGGCCGATCTCGCAAGACGCCGGGCCCAGACAGGGGAAGTAAGTCTCTCGGCTGACATCGAATATGACTTTGTCCCGGTGAAGGCTGGTCCTTCGAGCTTTCAGAGTCACCACGACTGGCTATTGCTCGATGTTGCAGTACTCGAGGCAGGCATTCGAGCAGGAGAGAGTGGTGTCGACGCGGTAGTCGTCGACACGGCGAGTGACTCAGGTGTTGAGGCGTTGCGATCGGTCCTCGATGTCCCGGTAGTGGGTCCGGGCCGTGCTTCGATGCTGTTCGCTCTGACCTTGGGGAAGAGGTTTGGGGTCTTGGCCCAATGGGAGCCGGCGTTGGCCCGCGTCGACAAGTCGCTGACCGAGTGGGGTCTTCGTGGCCACTGCGCAGGTGTCGAGCATTTCGACACTGAGCCGGATTTCGAGAAACTGATCGGCGACAAAGGCGGCGAGGTGATACCCAAAATGGAGGCGGCGTGTCGCCGATTGATCAAATCGGGTGCTGACGTCATATGCCTCGGTTCGACAACCATGCACGAAGCGCATGGTGTATTGGTCGAACGCTTGCCGGTGCCGATCGTCAACCCGGGACCCTTGTCTTACAAGCTCGTTGAGTTGTTTCTGGCCATGGGGATCTCGCAGAGTCGTAGGGCTTATCCGGAGCCTCTTGTCCCCAAGCCAGAGATGATCCACGCCATGCTCGAGTCGGTGGCAGAGGGAGACAGCCATTGAGCAGCGATCAAGAGACAGTTGCCGCGGTTGACTTGGTGACTGGTTTTCTGCGTTTGATGGAAGAGCGAGATCTTGGTGCCGCGTCGCGCTGTCTCGCTCCTGACGCCGACATTGTCTTTCCCGGAAACCGGCGCTTTGCTGACCTGGACGACCTCGTCGAGTCTGCGAGAAAGCGATATCGGAAGGTGACCAAGACCATCGAACTGGTCGATTCGTGGAACGATGATGCTGAGACTGTTGTATACGTGATCGGACGACTGTCGGGAGTGAGTGCGAGTGGCGCAGTTTTCAAGGACGTCCGATTTATTGACCGTCTTGTGGTGAGAGAAGGCCTGATTGCAGATCACCAAGTGTGGAATGACTTGGCGGAGACGGGGATAATCCTCAATCAGGAGTCGCCGGAGGAGTCGTCGATTTGACGTCCCGCAGCAACAACGTGGAGTGGGCTGTGATTGCGGGCGCTTCCGGTGCCATTGGCAGCCATCTCGTCGAGCGGATGGTCAACCGAGGTCTTGGTGTACTAGTAGTTGCGCGATCCACCGAGGGGCTGGAGTCTTTGGCATCAGCTCATGACTTGGTCCGTCCTTGCGTGGCGGATATCACATCCGACGATTCGGTTGATCTCATTCGAGATGCACTCCCCGGGATCTGCCGGGCAGTCATCAATGCTGCTGCGGCACCTCTTGGTGGTGATGTGAGCGAAGTGTCGCCGGACGCCGTTTTGGCTGCAGTTGACGTCAAAGTGAATGGAACTCTGCGTCTTGTTAGATCGGTCGAGTCGGCCTTTGTCACCGATTCACGGGTGATCGTTCTGGGGGGAAACCTCGCGTACGACCCGATTCCGGAGGCCGCAACTGCGGGTGTGGGCAATGCCGCTCTGGCCAACCTCGTCAAGCAGTTGAGTCGCTCATTGGGTGGGAGGGGTGTCACTGCCCATATGGTCGCTCCGGGACCCGTCTGGACCGAGCGGCTTCGTGTATTGCTCGCCGACGCCGCGGCCGCCCGAGGAGTTTCAGAAGAAGTGGTGCTTGCAGAGTTCGAAGATCGGTCTCCGATTCGGCATTTGGTGACGATCGAGGAGGTGGGGTGGGCCGTGGAGACCCTGCTTGCTCCGGAGGCGCGCAGCCTGGCCGGAGGAACACTGTTGCTCGATTCGGGCCAGCGCACGGCCATTCCATGACTGGCGACAGTCGATCGCGCGTCGGCTTTGTTGGCTATGCTAAAACGATACAGCGTTCCGCCCAGCGGAACACAATGGTTCTCGGTATTGGAAACAGCACTTTTGGGGACTCCCGAGAGTGGTACGAGCGAAGTGAAGATGGAGGCAAGATGAGGCGCAGGCGGTGGCCACGAATGGCTGGACTGCTGTTTTCGTTTGCACTGGTGGTCGCAGCATGCAGCCCTAGTGATGGCGATGCAACAACCACAACGGGTGAAGTCGAACCGGTGACGACGCAAGCTGCAGCTTCGTCTGATGTCCCGGGT
>CAXMOW010000066.1:0-5486 GCA_964195235.1 uncultured Acidimicrobiia bacterium
TGGGTCGGTCGGCGGCGTCGATCCGTGCGTTTGTGGAATCGTCGGGTGGGGTTCGACCTCCGGTTCGGAGACGGTCATTGCGGCATCTGTCCCTTGATGAGCGGGAGGAGATTTCTCGGGGTGTTGCTGCAGGTGAGTCGTTGAGGTGCATTGCTGTCCGCTTGGGTCGTGCTCCTTCAACCATCTCGAGGGAGTTGGTCCGTAACGGCGGCCGTTCGAAGTATCGGGCTCATCATGCTGATAAGGCGGGGTGGCGACGGACCAGGCGGTCTAAACCGTCGAAACTGGCCGAGAATCCAGTACTGCGTGGGCTTGTTGAGGAGAAACTGGCTGAGTGGTGGTCACCGCAGCAGGTGGTCCTCTGGCTGAAACGCACATACGGTGACAATCCGGAAATGTATGTGAGTCATGAAACCATTTACCTGTCACTGTTTGTCCAAGGGAAAGGTGCGTTACGCAGGGAGTTGACCGAATGTTTGCGCACCGGGCGGGCGTATCGACGGCCCAAAACCAAACGGGCACCTTCGGGGAAAGGACAGATTGTTGACCCGGTGATGATTTCGGAACGTCCCGCCGAAGTCGAGGATCGTGCAGTTCCGGGTCATTGGGAAGGCGACCTCCTAATGGGACGCAGACAAACAGCTATCGGCACTCTCGTCGAACGTCACACCCGTTATGTGATGCTGTTCCCACTACCCGACGGCAACACCGCCGAAGCAGTCCGCAACCAACTAGCCGCCACCGTCCAACGGCTCCCCGACCATTTGTGGCAGTCGGTGACTTGGGATCAAGGCAAAGAAATGGCCCAGCACGCCCAGTTCAAGGTTGACACCGGTGTGCAGGTGTATTTCTGTGATCCGAAGTCGCCGTGGCAGCGAGGCACCAACGAAAACACCAACGGCCTGTTACGCCAATACTTTCCCAAAGGCACCAACATGGCAGCCCTCACCCAGGCCGACCTCGACAAAGCAGCACACTCACTCAACGGACGTCCTCGACAGACCCTCGACGGCATGACACCATCAGAGAAACTCGCCGAAGTGTTGCAATGACCCCTTGAGCTGGCAGCACTTATGTGCGCTTCTGGTTTGAGCGTTGTCTAGGTTCGGCGAATAGTACGGAGGAACGGTTCTGCGGAGCATCGCGATTTCAGCTGTAGTCATGTTGCTGGTGGTGGCATGCGGTAGCAACAGCCTCGAACCTTCTGTGCTTTTCGAGGGCGACGCCTGTTCTTCGTCCGACCCGGAGAAGTGGCCGCCTTCTGGATCTCTGGACATTGAGGTGACCAACCACACCGAGACCGGGGCTGCTGTCGTCATGGGCACCTATCAGGATGGGTTTGGACACGAAGACCTGGTTGCCTTCGGTACTGACGTTTCGATACGCCCTGACTTCATTGACGCTCTGGAAATCTTCGAGGTCTCGTCAGAGTCCACCAGCATCCTCAAGTTCGACCATGGCCCTGGAACGTTTTTTCTCGTCTGCATGCCAGACACCAACACCATGATCGCTCTCGGTGACGTGACCATGGACGATTAGCAAGCCGCACATGACGGCACTTATGGGCGCTATTCAGCGTCACAAGAAACCGCACATAATGCCGGTTATGGGCGGGCCGTTTTTGGACGAGTCCGGGTTGGCCTGACCCGGTTTCGTCCTTCGCAACCCCCGTTGCTTGACCTGTTTATGTCCGTGTTCGGCCGGATCTCAGCGGAAATCTCCTCATGTTTTTGGAAACGTGGACATATATGTGTCATGGGACATGTCGTGCTGCCATTGTTTGGTCGATCGTGACAGAGTCTGATGTCAGATTCGCTGACCTGTATGACAGAGGCCCAGTTCAACGTCTTGCCGATGAACTGGGCGAACCAAGCAAGCGGCAGAAGATCGCTTCTTGGGTGGCCCGGGCGCGCCGAGAAGGGTGGTTGACATCAGCGGTGCCGGGGCGCGCGGGGGCTGACCCAGGGCCACGATTGATCAAGTGGCTGGAGGCCAACGTTGAGTGAGCGGGGGTGCGCTCAGGCGACGAGATCTGAGAGCGGCGTCGGAGACTGGCTGTGCTCCCGGCCCAGCGGCCACCACGGGCTTCATGTCGCAGAATCTTGGTCGAGAGGCCGAAAGCGAACACCGCAGGCAGTTTGGGGGGACGAGGCGTGGCACGTCGAACGGGATCAGCTCAGCGGAATTCTTGAGGCGGTGCAGGCGGCTCGCGACAACGAGTAGCAGGAAGGAGAGCGATGGCAGGACATATGCGACGGCGAGGCAAGGGGTGGGTGTTTGTCGTCGATCTCGGAACCCAGCCGGCGCGACAATGCATCGACTGCCGACGCCGGGAATGGATAGAACTCCATTCGATAGGCGACTCTTGTCGTCATTGCGGCGGTGAGTTGGACCCGCCGGAACTTGCCCGTCGTCAACGGTGGTCTCCGTCACATTCCACACGAAAGGCGGCGGAGTCCGAACTCCGGAAGGCTCTTGGCCAGGTGGATCGGGGCCGAGACCCGTTCCCCGAATCGGCGACTGTTCGGGAGTTCGCAGTCCGTTGGATCGACCACAAGGAGACGATTGTCCGTCCGCGCACACTCAGCCGGTACAAGTCGCTTCTGGGCCGTTATGTCCTCCCTGCGATTGGGGGTATGCCCCTGGCAAGGGTTCGTGTCGGCCATGTTCGCCGGGTTCTCGACGAGGCGATGAAGAGCGGCCTTGCTCCTCGGACTGTGCAGCACGTCCGCGCCGTCATGTCTGGTCTATTCGCGACGGCGATGAAATGGGAGCTAATTGAGGCCAACCCGGTCAAGGGTGTGGAGACAGCGACTGCTCCGCGTCCCGAGTTAGAAGTTCCGACGCCAGATGAGGCGATGGCTCTGGTCGAAGCCACGGAAGGCACGATGTGGCATACGCCGATGCTGCTCGCCATAGCCACCGGCGCTCGCAGGTCGGAGGTGCTTGGGTTGGCTTGGTCGGCTGTTGACATCGACCGTGGGCGGATTCAGATCGTTCGGAATCTACAACGGGTCCCCGGTGAAGGGTTGAGGTTCTTCGACCCGAAGTCATCCCGGTCACGTCGGATGATCGTCCTTCCGCCGTTCGTCCTCCCTCATTTGAGGGCCGTACGGGCGGATCAAGCAGAACGGCGGCTGGTGCTTGGTGCTGGATGGGCGGATCTCGATCTCGTGTGTGAGCGCGGTGACGGTCAGCCGCTTGACCCTGATTCGTTTAGCCATGCGACGAAACGATTTATGAAGAAAGCGGGACTCGATCCGGCGATGAGACTCCACGATCTGCGGCACGGTTTGGCCACCGCTCTGTTGGAGCAGGGCGTTGACGTCGCCGTCGTTTCCGCGGTCCTTGGGCATGCATCACCGGCTTTCACGATGGGCGTTTACCAGCATGTGCGCGAGGGAATGGTGGAGCAGGCGGCGGAGGCGATAGAACGAGGGTTCGGCCAGTAGGTTTGCATTCCGTTTGCGAATCGCCGTGAACCTTGTCTCCGGGCCTGCAGGCGAAGTCGGCGGATTCTCAACTGTCGCCTGCTGATTCACTCAGTGGGTCCCGTGGGAATCGAACCCACAACCTTCGGGTTAAAAGCCCGTTCAGGTGCAAATCGTTGACCTGGGGGAGGAGGGGTTTGGCTAGGTAGAAGTAGCCATTTCTATGGAGGTGCGTATCAAAGAGATGGCCCCCTGGATAGTTCACGTTTGGACCAGGCGTGGACCAAAAAGCATGCCGATCCGGTGAGACAAGGAGGGACTTCAACCGCCCTTCCAGAGGAGGGAACGACATCGTCGTTACACGCTCGGGAGGGCCGAGCGGAGCGGGCCAGCGAACCTGTGTGATGTGATTCGGTCGGAACCTTTCCTGTCACCTCCGGGGAGTAGGTTTCCTCTCATGGCGACGTCTACTGATCTGATCGACCGTTTCCGTTCGGCAGCCGAGGAACTCGAAGTCCGATACAGCAGTGAACTGTTTGACGATGAGGACACAGACGGGGAACTTCGTATCTGGCTCGACGGTGACGATGATCCGCTGCCATGGGCCGACCCGAGTCGGGTCACCGCAGACGAGTGGTTCTTTATCACCACCCTGTACGGGGAGATGAACTTGGACGGGCAACGTACCCACATCCGTAAGTACTACCCGACACTGTTCGTAGACGGTGCTGACCGCAACATGTCGAACTTCGTGCCGGACATGCCCGGGTATCAGGGTCTCCGTTCGAATTGGATGAGCGGTCGGCTGGCGAAAATGGGAGAGATTCTCCGGGACCGGGACCTGACCATGGATGACTATGCGAACCAGCTCCGGTCAGTCGAGAAGGCGTCCACGCCCCGCAACCCGACCAGGGCATTAGACGCCATCATCAGTGACCACCAGGCATCGGGTTGGAAGACCCTCAGCGTGTTCATCCGTGACTGCGTTGGAGGAAACTCGTTTCCGATCGACTCAAGAGTCGAGAAGGAACTCAACCGACATTCACTGCCTGTCGACGAACGCCAGCTCATTGGCCTCTCGCTGTCGATCAGTAGAAGCCCTCGAATCCTCGCCAGGATGTACTACACGGCTGGTGGAACCGACGAGTAGCGATCGCCCAGGGCGGGGTGTAGCCGATCGACTCGCCCAACCGATAGTGGTCAATGCCAGGGTATGGGTGACGTAGTTGAGGGGATGTAGAGCGGATGTCCCGGCTGGGACTTCTTGGTCAGTCGAAGGTAGTCCAGAGATGGATTCTTCTTCGCAAAGAGCGCCTTCACTTCCTCGTCCCTAGAAACCCCTGTTAAAGGATTCTGCATCACACCGTGGTTACCCCACGCGGCAACGATCACATCTACGGCCTTGCCAGCTTCCACGATGGCCACATCGTTCAGCGGGCCAACGGGATCGGTGGTCTCGGTTCGTAGCTCTTTCGGATGCGTAGTCCTCCAGGCGAACAGGTTGACCACCTCGGCGGCACCGTATCCCCACGACCGTGAGAATCCGATAATCCGGCGGACGGTCGGGTCCAACCGGAAGGCTGAAGCCGTCGACGGATTGAGCATGCACCAAGCAATACGGGGGAGCGTGTCATCCCAAACTCTCGACAGCCGGTATCGGTATGTCCGATCGTCATCGAATGTTGCAGTCCCGAGGCCATCAGATCCAGTGGCGGCATCGACAACTGACCCTATGGGGGCCAGGGCAATGACGGGATCAGGATCAACGACTACTGAAACCTCCAACTAGGAATCCTGATCGTCGACTGAGTCTTCCAACAACAACCTCGCACCACACGTACACCTCACCCAGATCCGCCCCTGATCGTCTGCCTCCCTAGCAAGGGCCTCCCAGACAAGGTCGTCCCGGCCTGGTGGGCAGCGTCGTGGGTCAGCTCCCAGTCAGCCTCCAACGGGTTGTCGTCACCGAAGTTCATGGTCATCCGGTCACATCCTCCCAATGTCGGTCCGCGGACCAACCAGTCCATCCGCCTCGTCGAATAACCGTACCGAGTC
>CAXMOW010000067.1:0-5254 GCA_964195235.1 uncultured Acidimicrobiia bacterium
ACAAACCGCGGGCAACGTTATGTAGAACCAACCCGCCAGACGAGACCGAAGCATGACACTGAGCCGTTATGTGCGGCTTGTGTCACACTCGTCTGATGTTTGAAGCGGACCACTTCTTTCCCCGGTCTCTTGCTTTCGATAGCACCCGTCTACATCAGTTGTTCAGTACGGATGAGCTTCTCCCACTCTGGATTGCTGAACCGTATGTGCCGTTGGCTGCACCGATTCGGGCTGCGATTGAGGAACGGGCGAACGTGGGGTGGTACGGATACGAAACTCGACCCGACAGTGTCACTGCTGCCTTCTGGAAGTGGATGGCTGACCGACACGGATGGAGCGGCGACGGACTCACCACGATTGTCAGTCCCAGCGTTGGCACCTCGATTGGAGTTCTGATCAATTCTCGCCGTTGAACTAGTCGCGGAGGCAACCAGAAGGCTTTCCAACGAGCCTGGCCTACCGATAGAAACCATGTGTCCTGATGGATCAGGAGAGTCGTTACTAATTTGGTACGAGAGCCTGATTCGCTCACATCACTACACGCCCGAGCAGATCGGCGAGGTATGCCGAATCGAACCCCTGTTAAAGACGGGTGACGGAACCGTCTACATCATGCGGTCGTGGAGGTGAAGTCTCATTCTCGGCGGTATTAGTCCGCCGATTCCGAAGTTTTCGCATTAAGAAGATCGGTAGAAGGCTGCTCGGGAATGACAAGCCACGAAGCCGGCAGGGCGAGCAAGAACAACCTCCAGTTGCCGCCCATAGCCGGCTGGGAGGGATGATTGTGGCTGGTGTGGTGTCCACCGGTCGGGCGGTGTTCGCCGGTTGAACTGCTAATTCCAGTTCGGTCGGGTCACGTCCGCCGTCCCGGTGGTTTGCCAACCGATCCCAAACCTCAGACTTCTCCAACTCCGAGAACCGACGCACCACACGCCTCCACATAGAGACACTCCAACTCTCGTCGAAGGTGATGCAACGACCCCCTGAAATCACAGCACTTATGTGCGGGGCGACATAACGCAAACCTCACGGCGGCGCGCCTGCCGGACCAAACTCGACTAGCTGCGATCAGCTGCGCCGTGCGTACAGATTTACATAGGACACTTGCAGATCGACCTCGTCCAATGGCCACGGATGGACCCCGCCCCCGCGTTCGTTGAAAACGACAATGTTGCCGAATCCTTGCTTCTCCAGAAAAGTGCTTAGATCCAGACCCGGATTCTCGCTACCCGCGATAGCACACTCGACAAATACGCTGCGAACGTTCCGAAGATGAGACCCGAGACTCATCAACACCTCTAAGTCTGCCCCTTCGGCATCGACTTTCAGTACGTTCGGACGTGGGCCGGGTTGGTCTTCGAGACGAACCGTGCACACCGAAATGGAGCTGTCCACTCTTTCGACCGTGATCGAGTGCATGCTCGGGTCCGTTGGATGACGGAAGAGTGTGGTCGTACCTGTTGTCTCAGCAACGGCTGCCTCGACCAGGGTTACTCGTTCGGACAGCTCGTTCAACTCCACACTCTTACGGAGAGAGTGAGCGGTGATTGGATCGGGTTCGAAAGCAACAACACGACCATGCGAACTTGTCGCCCTAGCGGCTCGGAGCGTGAACAAACCCAGGTAAGCGCCTACATCGAAGATGACATCGTCGGGTCGAACCTTATTTAGGAACGCTGCCATTGTGAGCGGCTCGTCGCGACCAAGCGCGATCCCCCTCAGATGCTGACGGTTTTCAGCCGTTCCGCAGTACACGATCCCATCGACTTTGACACGGCCGCGCCAAACACCGTAAGCCGTACGGACTAGTTTTGAGATCGGAGTCACCGATTGGCCGCGGTCCAACTCACAGTTTCAGCTTAAGTGTCCTCGACTGGATGCTCAAGGCGGACGTGTGGCGTCTTGCAGCGTCAGATCCGACTCGGGAAAGATGCGGCACATAACACTTATGTGCGCTCGTCCCAGGGAATCATGGACCGCACATAATGCCGGTTACGGGCGGTTGTCCGGCACTGATTAGAGCCCCTGGATAGCGTCTTGGAGGCCGGGGAGGAGGCCGAGTCGTGTCCATCGGTCATGGCTGCTCTTTTCACGACATGACAGCCGGGTAGGGAGCATTTCAGTGAGGTGGCTTCGTGGTCGTGGCTGGGGTGTGGCAGCAGTTTCACTGGACCGAGTAGAGCTGCCACTCGCCCTCGATCCCTTTCAGGACGTGTTGTCCGCGATCAGAAAAGGCGATACTCGAGCCGATGACCAGGTCCCTGACTGTCCTCGAAACGAGGATCTCGTCGGGGCTGGCGGCCGACATGACCCTCGATGCCAGATGAACCGCCAAACCACCGACGTCGGCGCCGCGCATCTCGATCTCGCCGGCGTGGATTCCGGTTCGCAGCGAGATATTCACCTTTGAGAGCTCTTCACCCAAAGCGCTTGCGCAGCGTATGGCTCGCCCCGGACCATCAAAGGTGGCCAGCACGCCGTCACCCGTAGTCTTCACAACGTTTCCCGCGTTCCGGCTCACCAGACGTCGAGTGGTCTCGTCGTGCACGTCGAGCAGAGCCCTCCAGGGCCCGTCGCCCATCTTCTCCGCCTTGCGCGTGGAGTCGACGATGTCGGTGAACATCACCGTCGCCAGCCTTCGATACAAGACCGGTTCGGGCTTAGCGCCGGTGACGAACTCTCCGAGGATCGAGAGAATCTCGTCTGGCTGTTCCCAATAAGGAGCCACATCTGCGCCTTCCAGCTCGACCATTCGAGCTCCTTCGATATGGCTGGCGATGTAGCGGCCGAGTTCGATCGGCATGAATGGGTTGTTCTTGACGTGCGTAACAAGTGTTGGAACCCGAATGGCGGGCAGAACCGCCCGAACATCGTGTTCCATGCTCTGCCGTGTGTACGCCTCCCAAGCGGAGGGGCTGGACACAGCCCTCTGAACTTTGGCCTGCCAGTCGAGGAAGGAGGGGTCGTTGGCCTTGCTGGGCAGCCACTTCGCCGACGATTCAGGAGTTCCCCAACTGTTGCCTGCGTCTCGCGCGAAAGTCTCCGCATTCTCCTGCGGGACTCCATACGGATAGTCATCGTCGGCTGCGAGACGCGAATAAGTGCAGTGGAGGACGAGTGAGTCGACGAGGTCAGGTCGATTGGCAGCAAAGAGCATCGAGACCGGCCCGCCGTCGGCGATTCCCAGGATGGTGGCCCGTTTTGATCCCACATGGTTCATTACACAATCGAGCTCATCGATGAACGACTCCCAAGGAGGGAGGGCATCGAGCGGGATTGGGTCAGACGCACCGGAACCCCGCCGATCAAACCGCACTGTCCGCCCGAAACGGGCTGTCTTCTGATAGAAGAGCCGGATCTCCGGGTCCTCCCATTCGATGTCGATCGAGCCCCAAGCGCCCGTATTGATGATGAGATCAGGTGGACCCTCACCGATAGTCTGGAAGTAGATGCGCTGGTCGCCGAGACGTGCATAGCCGGTGACCGGTTCCATGCGGGGACTGTAGAACTCCGTTCCTTCGACTGTACATGGGAGAGCATCGATTCACCCCAGCTCTCTGGGAGTACCAAGGAGGAGCGTCCTGGCTGTTCGTCACTTTCCTACCCGCACATAACGGCACATATGGGCGCCTACTCAGACCGCACATAATGCCGGTTATGGGCGGCCTGGTTTGGACGATTCCGGGTTGGCCTGACCCGGTTTCGTCCTTCGCAAC
Organism: uncultured Acidimicrobiia bacterium; assembly: GCA_964195235.1. Taxonomy (GTDB): domain Bacteria; phylum Actinomycetota; class Acidimicrobiia; order Spongiisociales; family ZC4RG35; genus CAXMPK01. The sequence continues at coordinate 3,717 of CAXMOW010000067.1, forward strand.
CCCCGTTGCTGTCTTGTTAATGCCCGGACGAATGGCGATGTAACAGTTGATTTGTGGGCGGCGAGGGAGATTTCGTTGTTATATGCGGTTCGGTCTGGGCATTTACCTGATGTGAACGCCAGGAGTGAAGCATGGAGCGGCATGGCAGATCCTGAAGCCAGGTTCATCGCCGTCTACGAGAAGGTCTTTCCAGACTTTTACGCGTACTCTCGGAGACGTGCTGGTCCGGACGTCACCGATGATGTGGTGGCAGACACGTTCTTGACTGCCTGGCGGAGGATTGGAGATCTTCCCGAGGGACCCGAGGCACTTCTTTGGTTGTACCAGGTAGCTTACCGGTCGATCGGTCACCAGTGGAGGGGCGTTTCTCGACGAAAGAAACTGGAAGCCAAGTTGAATTCGCTTGGACGTGCGGTAGCTCCTCCTACGGAGGACTTTGTTGTCCAGACAGACGAAGCACGACAGATCCTCCAGGCTGCATCTCGTCTCAAACCCGCCGACTACGAAGTGCTCCGCCTGGCCTCTTGGGAACAACTCTCTCACGCTGAGATCAGCCAAGTGTTAGGGATCAGTACCGACGCTGTGACCCAACGTCTCTACCGGGCCCGCAAGACGATAACCAAAGAAATCAACCGTATTCAGAGCCCATCCCCCGCTGCACCGAAAGGAGGTGTGTCGTGATCACCGAAGAACGTGCAATGTCAATGTTCGTCGAAGCCAACCCGGTGTCGAGCCGAGACGACGTTGCGTTGATTCCTGATGGTGGCGCTGCCTACCTCACAACCCTTGAACAGAGGAGCAGCGAAGTGACGCAGCTAGACACGGAACAAAGAGAACCAACAAGTCCTAAGCGGTCGATGATGCCTTGGCTGATAGCAGCGGCGTTGGCCGCTGTAGTCGGGGTGGCGATCATCGTTTCCAATCAGAATTCTGGCGAGGTTCCTGTTGTCGACGAGCCGACCCCAACAACGGTCGTAGATGCAGCACCGACTCCAGTCGATATCGGCGAAAGCTACATCAACGCCATCGACGAATGGGACTCGGACGCGGCACTCGCCTTATTGGCTCCCGGTGCTGTCATGGCCAGTCTGGCTGACTCGCCGAGCGAGATACCAGCCGTGTTCGACTTCTACAGAGCCAACGACTGGCGGTGGACGGCCACGGAGTGCCAACAGACCAACGTCGGCGAACCAGCCGAAGTCCGCTGCATCTACACCAACCAAAACGCGTGGGCGCGCGCCCTTGACATCGAACCTGGAGGTGGCGCCTACGAGTTCGTGATCACAGACGGAGAAATCGGAGAACTGCGTCAGATCCACGCAGACTCACCCGAGTGGGGCATCTTCACGTTATGGGTCATGGACAACCACAACGCCGACTTCCGGGTGTTAGTGCCAGACGGCTGCTGTCGTCCGAGTGTGACACCCGAAGCGATCGTCCTATGGGAGAAGTACACCAACGAGTTCGTCGCTGAGCAAGACGGTTCATGAACGATCCTGAAGGCAGGACACCTCGGCATCCGACCTGAAGCAGTAAGT
>CAXMOW010000068.1:0-4795 GCA_964195235.1 uncultured Acidimicrobiia bacterium
CCTGTCGCCAAGTTCCCGAGGATGGCGCCGGCAACTCCGGCACTGGCAAAAAGGGGATAGAGCCTTTTCGCCTGACGAGTGGTCGACGCCGCCGCTGCCGCATTCCACATGACTGTGAAAGTGACCATGATCAGGACCTGGCTCGAGATCCAGATGAAGGGGTAAGTGAGTGCTAAGTCGGTGAAAGAAGCCGCCCAGTTCACAAATGCCCACAACCCGCAAACCGCCGTCACTCTGGGGAGCCATCGCACTGGGCCACGGTGACCCAGTCCGGCCATATGCACGATGAGGGCGGCCATGACGGCGAAGCCGGAGAGAAGAATCATCAATGGAAGTCTGTCGACGCCGTACCTGAGAAAGAAGAGAGCATCCGACGCGTTGGCGGCGAAGGCATGGGTCGATTGGGTGACAGCAAACACGGCCGATATGCCGACTACCAGTCGTTCCTCCCCGACTCGGATGCCGAGACGATGCTTCCAAGTGCTCATCCAGGCTCAAGGTCTACCAGGGTGGTGACTTCGGAAGAGGGACTCAAGCGTGTGGATACCGACCCGCCCGGCATCAGGTCGAGATCAGCGATGAGTCGATGGCATCCCAGATCCTGGCGGGCGTGAGGGGCATGGCGAGGTGGCTGATGCCAACAGACGCCTATAGCTGTTGACAAAACCCACTTGACGCTCAAACAAGACCCCATGAAACGCGCCGCGAGCGCCTGACCTCATAGAAACCGACTCGAACAAGAGGGTCCGAGTAACCGTGTTGGTGTCAATACCTCATGCCACCGTTCCCCGGGAGCAGACTCCATGGAAACCACAGCGTTGAGGCTGTTGTTCGAGGAGCTTTAGCCGACGCCGTTAGACGGTTCGCATGATCGTCACACCCATCGGTCGATACCACGGGACCGCACCCGAGACCCGGGAAGGTATCCCGTGTCCACTTTTCTGAGGCGAGGAAAGTGCCTTCCTGTTGCCTGTTCCGAAGTGTGCTTGTGTGTTCGGCCGCCGGGTTCGAGTTGAGGTCTTGTGACAGATGTTCGCGGTTTCCTTGGGATGACACCCGGAGTGTCGGTATCCCGTGCCGATCGGAGAGAGTGCTTCTGTGTGACGAGAACCAGGCCTTCACCGGGACCGTACGTGTCTTTTCAATGACATCGAGCGCCCAACTCGATTCCTAAAGGCGGTTAGTGAGGACAGATCCACCCCAATTCCCAGGACACCACAACTCGATCATCGGGGCCTCGCTGAGTTGGGCTGAGTACCATTCTTGCTGTCACCTCAAAGCTGAATAGTGACACAACCTCTGCACAGCACCCCAGAACTACGATCCAACGACATGCGGGTTGGATCCGACCGGTAGTGACCGAGTCCATCGATCAAGCGAGATCAGCGTTCGACGCCCACGATTGGGAAGAAGCGATTGCTGCTCTTGAAGGCGCTGACGCACTCTCGTCCGACAGTCTGGTTCTCCTTGGTGACGCGCTGTACTGGACAGGACAGTTCGACGCGTCAGTTGATACCTTCGAGAAGGCGTTCTCAAACCTCGTTGCTGAAGAAAAGCATGCAGAAGCCGGGCGGATAGCGTCTCTTCTCGCCTATTTCGCGTTTCGCAGACAGGCGTTTGCGGTGGCGGGCGGCTGGCTTGCTCAAGCGGAGCAACATCTCCGTGACGAGCCCGAAACTGTCGGTCACGTCTGGCTGAAGCTCATCCAGATGGGCAAAGCGCTTTTCGCCGACGGAGACCTAAACGCCACCCTGGAATTGGGCGGTGAGGCCTACGACGTGGCGGGTCACGTCGGGAGTCTGAGTGGGCAGGCGATGGCAATGAGTTTCAAAGCGATCGCAATGATCCAAACCGGCGACTGGCGTGAGGGCGTCACACTCATGGATCAAGCAAGCGTTATGGCGATGGCGGGAGACGATCTACGCATGACGGCCGATGTCTACTGCAATACCATTTCCTCGTGCCGCAATCTCGGCGACTACAGGAGGGCGGGAGAGTGGACCGAAGAAGCGGAACGGTGGATGCGCTCGAACTCGGTGGGTGGATACACCGGTGCGTGTCAGGTGCATCGAGCGGAACTGAAGCGGCTACATGGCTCGTGGCTGGAAGCAGAGGACGAGGCGCGCCGAGCCTGTGAGGAATTGGAGCGGTTCCGTTTGACGGACTATCTCGGTGCTGCTCACTACGAGATTGGGGAGATAAGGAGACGGATGGGTGACCTCGACTTCGCTCAGATGGCTTTCGAACGTGCCTACGAACAAGGGCACGACGCCCAGCCTGGCCTCTCGCTTTTGATGATGGACCGTGGAGAGATCGAGGAGGCCCTTGAGTCGATAACGACAACCTTGGCTCGGCTGGCTTCCGACGCCGACCGACCGTGGTCCCGAGGACCGTCCAGGGCTCGGCTGCTGCCCGCAATGATAGAGATCGCTTTGGAATCCGGGGAAAGAGATATCGCGACAAACGCGATTGAACAGCTCGGAGAAATAGCGGTCGCATATGACAGCCATGTTTGGCGGTCGGCCGCGACCACCGCTGAGGGCTCTCTCCAGCTGAGTGACGGGGACCATGGAAACGCTATCGAAACGTTGGACAAGGCGTGGAGGATGTGGCAGCGAGCGGAGCTTCCTTACGAGATGGGCCGCACCAGGGCCTTATTGGGAGAGGCGAAACGAGCAGCTGGAGACGAACCTGGAGCGTTGCAGGAACTGAAAGCCGCTCAGTCGACGCTCCAAGCTTTGGGCGCAGTCACTGAGACGTCCAGTATCGGCGAGCTCTTGGGCGATCAAGCTGTCGAATTTGCGGGAGGCTCGGGTACGAGGGTGACGAGGACGTTCATGTTCACTGACATCGTGACGTCCACCGACTTGATAGGCCTGATTGGTGACTCCTCCTGGCGGAAGCTCCTCAATTGGCATGACAAAACACTTCGGTCCGCCATCGATGCAACCGGGGGAGAGATGGTGAGACATACCGGGGATGGATTCTTCGCATCGTTTGTCGAGACGAGGTCTGGCATCGATTGTGCGGTCTACATTCAGCGACAGCTGGCCAAACACCGGACGGAGGAGGGGTTTGCCCCGTTGGTGAGGATCGGCATCCACCGAACAGAGGCAACTCGGGAGCGTGGGGACTACTCGGGTGGCGGTATTCACCTAGCGGCTCGAATCGGCGACTACGGCTCGGGGGAGGAGATCGTTGTGTCCTCCGAGACTATTGAGGATGCTGGTGTCATCCCTTATCCGATCTCGAAGCCCTCAACCGCAGACCTGAAGGGGATCAAAGATCCAGCTCGATTGCGTCTGATCGACTGGCGCTGACCGGGCGGGCCGGAGGTCTTCTCAAGACGAACGAGGTCACAAATACAAGTTTTCTAGGGCGCACCCCATACTCAGACCCCAGGGAACCCGACCTGAGAGTTAGACCCATGGAAGCCACACCGTTGAGGCTGTTGTTCTACGGAATCCAGCCGACGCCGCTAGACGGTTCGGATGGTCGTCACACCTAACTGTTGGTACCGCCGCATCCCATCCGAGACCCGGGAAGGTATCTGGTGGACATTCGGCAATTGGTGGGCGGCCCTAGGGGTGTTCCCGGTTTTCTGAGGCGAGGAGAGTGCCTTCCTGCGCTCTGGTTCGAAGCGTGTTTCGGTATGTGGTCGCCGGATTCTGCTTGAGATCTTGCGAGGATGTCCGCGGCCCTCTCGGGATGACACCCGGAAGACACCAACGAGAATTCTCCTTCGGTTGGGCATGTCGCGGATATGTTGGGGAGCACGTCGCGACCGCATCTTCCGCCCTGCTGGTCGACGATGAGTATTTGAACGCACCAGGGTGTGGGCCTAGTGGGCTTGGCTGGAAGCCTTGCGGACAAAGACGCTCTGGGTGTCATTAGGTTGGCGGCCATGGGGCGCTGTGACCCGGCACCGGATCGGGTAGATTCTGAAGGTAGGGCTTACAAGGGCAGCATGTTGCAGCTGCAGGCATATGTGAATCGTCATGCTGAGGACCTGGATTCCGAGATTAGAGCATCGATTGCGGGTGTTGCGGCGTGGCCCGGAATCCGGTGGGTTTTCAATATATGCAGAGGGTGCTCACATTCGACCCCTCGGACGACCCCGGCAAAGCCTACCTGGACCGTCGGGATCCCACCAGGCCCCGGTGGGCAACTGCACTACATCTTCCATGAGATCGCTTCTGACTGCAACGGCAGCCAAACATGCCCCGCGATCGTTAAAGACGCGTACTAGATCTCCGTTTTGCAGACCGCGGTCAGAAGCATCCCGGGCGCTCATCCCGACCTGTTCTCGGCCGTCGACCTTGCCGTTGAGGCTGGTTTCACCGTGATCCCACTGTGAGTGGAGTCGGGTCTTGGGCTGATTCGAGATCATGTGGAGCGGGTAGTCGGTTACGTTGCCTAACGATTCGGCTGGCTCCAGCCAGGCGGGATGTGGAGGACAGTCGTCGTATCCGTAGCCTTCGATGGTTTCCGAGTAGAGCTCGATTCGTCCCGAAGGAGTCTTGAGAGCCGATCCGACTGGGTCGTTCCTGAACGATGTGAGTTGTGAGGGGGTCGGCGGAACCCATTCCTCGGGTATCTGGAAGTGCCCCGAGTCCTTCAACTCTTCGAGTGTCGGATAGTCCGGGTGATATGAACGGAATTTGTTGTAGAGATGCTCGAGCCACTCGTCCGATGTTCGGCCTTCGCTAAACCTGTCTCCTGCGTCGAGGCGTTGGGCAAGGTCAGAGAAGATGTCGAATCGTTTCTTGCCTCGCCTACGGGATCGATCACTTTC
>CAXMOW010000068.1:4805-5201 GCA_964195235.1 uncultured Acidimicrobiia bacterium
CGTTGTAGTCGTATTCCTCACCACCGTGGAGAAGAAGGTCGGCAATACGCGCCACGGGTATGAAGTCCGAAACTTTGTTCTTTCCCTGGGGCAAGACGGGCAACGAGTGATAGCCGACACCATGACCGTTGAGCCCAACAGCTCCATATCCGTATCCGACTCCGCCACAGGGAAGCCCTATGTGTCCCAACATCGCTGCCAAGGCGGCGGCCATCCAATAGGGCTGCTCACCGTGGTCGTTCCTTTGAACAGACCAGCTGACTGTGATTAGCGTTCGCTGGGTCGCCATCTCGGACGCAAGAGAGCGAATCCGATCGGGGTCCACACCCGAAATGTTCCCAGCCCACTCTGCTGTCTTCGGCAGGCCGTCCTTTTCGCCGAGTAGATACGAACGGA
>CAXMOW010000069.1:0-4625 GCA_964195235.1 uncultured Acidimicrobiia bacterium
CCGGATACGCCTTCGCCTCACCATTGAGCTCCAACCCGATGACCAGGGTCTCGGCCGACCACTCTGTGGACTCGGCGCTCCGGAACGTCGGGTTGTAGACGGGATGAATCGCATCACGAGGCAACAGCTGGCGAAAACCAGCAGGTGTCGGCTCGCCCGCGCGCACGGGATCGTAGATGCCATCGGGCAGCTCCACTGGTTCCGCTCCGATCTGAGTCTGATCTGGTGGAGTCTTGGCCACCCAGAAGCCCACGGCGGCAACCAGCATGACAGCGAACAGTCCGCGCAAAGTCTTCACCACCTTTCCAACACCGCACGTCTGAGGGTTAATCCGACGTGTCGGATATCGGTCAATCGCTTGATTACCCGCAAGGACATCGACTCGGACCTCGGAGGGCCGCAGGGCATTAGACGGCCGGTTGCTTGAGCGTTTCCAGCTCGCAGAACCCCGAAAGCCGGGCTGTTGCTCAGCCGGTCTCTGTAGTCGGACTCGGGACCATCGGCGGACAGCAATTCGAGAGCTGGTGCCAGTCCGTTCTTAGGCCCCTCCTCGGTCTGATGGCTAGGCTCGGCTTCGAGTTGGAGGGTGTTGTCTAGGGAGCTTTGACATGGGAATTTGGAACAAGTTGCGGAGGCGAGGCGCAGTGAGTTCGCGCTAAGGGTGCCTTTACTGATTCCGCTGTACCTTGCATTCGGATTACCGCGACGCTCCAACCGTGCCCTTGCCAAGCCCCCAAAGACTGTGGCGAGGTGGGACGCCTGGTCTTCTCTCTAACGGGTGAGGCCGAGTTCGGTTTCTTGGAGTCTGCGGTCAGTTTTCGCCCGACCGGTTCGAGCGACGCTGCGTCTTGCGATATCGGGACTACCTGAGTGACTTCGCGAAGTATCTCGCGAGCAATCCGCTCGAAATGCAACATCGATCCAAGCGGCGCGGTCTCACGGCGAGACGAGATTCAATCGATTATCACCCAATCCGAACGGCCAAGCCTCACCCTCTGAACCCGGGTGTGGTTCAGCCTCACCTGCTGCCGGCAAGAGGGGGCGATCAGCTCTTCGCCCAGGCCTGGCAGCATGGCCTTTCCTCTACCGATCGGCAGTCGAAGAGAAAGGCTTGCCAGCACCACCGGCCAAATAGCGGAGTCGATCGTGGCTCCCTCGCATAGCTGATGAAGACGTCACTAATGGTCGCGTCACGCAGGAAAGCGAGTCGAACTCGAACACCGAATCACGTTCGAATTTCACAGGCTCTACTCGATCGGAATATCAAGAAAGCTAGCTCACACTCAAAGACGAAGGCAGTGGTTCGTTCCGTCGCAGCCACTGCAGCGTTCATAGGTTCTGTCGAAGAAACTCTCGAACGACGGGGACCCGGTCGGGGACCGCGTCGTCACGATTTGCCGTAAGCACCGAATGCCCCCTTCCGTCAACGGTGTCGGGCGGTGGTGAACCAGCCGGGCCAAAGATGTCGCGCACCGTGTTGAGCCTCTCGGCGGGGCAGAAGAGGTCTTCTTCGAAGCGGAGCGCCATGACCGGCGTCCCCGATGCCACTGCCTCGACGAGGTCGCGGTCACTCGCGCCGAGGGCAGCCTTCTTGAGAGCTGGCATTCCCATCGACCAGGGAAGCGAGGGTTGGCTGGAGATGACGGCTCCGGTCCTGGCTTCGGCCATCAACCCGAACACCAGGTTTCCGGTGAGACACATTCCAATGACCCCTGCCTTTTCGGCCGTGGACTTGTCGGCAACATCTGCAACCAGCTCTCTGAGCAGATTGGTTATCGGACTCGTCTTGTTCGACGCGAGATAGTGCATTTCGCGTCGCATACACCAGAGACCCTTGATCGAGATCTTCTTCGTGGATGCCGGTTTTCCGAAGAACAGCGGCAGGTAAACCCGAAAGGCTTTGCCACCGTCGCCGGGATTGGCGAGTTCGTCTGCCAGCTCGAGACAACTCGGAGACAGCCCACCAAGTTCGTGCATAACGATCACTGGTGGGGCCTTGGCCGGTCCGATCATGTAGACGGCGATGTCGGGCCGCACTCGGGGATACGATTTCGCGGTGACGAAGAGGAAGGTCTCGTATCCGGTTGGCGGGTTTGGCGCAAACGTCATCTTCGTCTCCTAGAGAAGTGCTTCGATTCGGGCTCGTTCCGTGACGAACTCCGTGGTCGGCTCGTAGGTCGAGTGGATCCGGTAAAAGCGCTCGGGCGGGGGCGTTGGCTCACCGGGCTTGGGCACGGGAGGGCGTGGGTCATAGCGGTTCCGCTCCGTCGTCGGGTCATCGACACCGACGTCGATATGGGAGAGGAGGGGGCCACCAATGGGATCGGTCGGACGATGGAGATTCGCCCATCTGCCCGTCAATGGCCCCGATCCGTTGTACACGTCAAGGCCACTTGCAACTGCGGCGGCCAGCGCGGTGAAACCCGCCGAAGGGAAATAGGTGTTGTAGAGATGGTCAACTGGACAACCGTAGGTCAGAAGTCCAAGACGGTCGAGGGCCTCCGGCTTGTGCAAATCGAAGGACTTCACGCCCATCCTGTAGGCCTGAGCGCGCAGAGCCACCGAGATCGTTGCGATGACCGTGCCTTGGGAGTGGGAGGCCAAAATGAGTGGGCGGCGGTTGTGTCCCTCGTCGTCGGGATACAACCGTCTGTGCACCTCTTTCTCCAGGCGCCTCACTGCATGGGGCCCATAGGCGGGTGGGGCCAGAGGATGGAACCAGCGCGGCCAGAACATCACAACGTCCCAGATCACGCCGCTGCCTCTGCGTGCCTCCTCGCCACCTCGGACACCACCGATGATCCGGCCCAGGATGAGCGTGGCCGGGAGGAGCACCGCGAAGGTACGTGCTGCCGACTCCACTGTCTCGAGTGAAATCTCCACACCGGCGATGTTGAAGGCTCGGTTCCGGAAGAAGAGGAAAGCGATCGGCACCACAACCGCCACGCCGAGGGCAAGCCAGAATCGTCGCGCCTTGATGAAAAGAAACACCACCAGAACGAGAGCCAACGCGGCCAGCGCGGTAGCAACCACGCCCACTGCGTCGGGTATCGCACTGAGTGATCCCTGCTGAAAGCAGGCCTCGAGCACATTCCCACTATCGGCAGACGTGCATCTCTGAAACAGGGCAAGCCCCACAGCCAGCAAAGCAGCGGCGGGCATCCATATGAAAAAACTTGAGAGATCACCCGTCGTCTCGTGGATGGCGTCCCACAGTTCACGCCGGTCCCGAGGCCCTAGCCGATTGGCGATGGTCCAGACGATCACACAAACACCCACCAGGAGCCACAGCAGGATCCCGACAGCCACCCAGTTGAGTCCCTGCAAGTTTGTCTCGTTCTTCGCAAACGCCTGATCGATGGTGAAGGTTGCGGCGGCTCCCATGAGAAGTCCGAAGAAGACTCCGATGGTAGATGCGCCGGCAGAGATCTTTCCGGCGCTTATCCAGACGATGAGCAGGAGGACGGCACACACCGCGAGGATCGCCGCACTTGTGTCGCGAATATGGCCCAGATTGCCTTGTGAGCCCGTTTCGACGTTGGTGAACATGAAGAGGATCGCCGCGGTGAGGCAAACCCCCACACCCATGATCGGCTGTATGGCCGTGCTGGTCAACAGTCTGAGTTCGGCCGCGTCCTCTCTTACCAGGGTCTTTTCGTCGGGTCTCTCCGTCCTGTTCCAGTGACAGGTGGCGATCAGCGTCGCGATGTTCCAGACGATCAGAAGCGTCACCACCGCGGTCGGGATGTCGAAGGCGTCAAACGATCCAAAAGTGAGCCCGGAATCGCTCGCCGCCACCGTCGAGAAGGCGAGCATGAGAAACCCGAATCCGAAGTGGATTCGCCTCAGCCGGTGCAGGATTGCGTGTGGGCCCCAGACCACCTCATCAGTGATGTCGACGCCTGCCGGATCCATCCATTGCTCGGCAAGCTCATCGGGGCCCCAGGTCGGATCATCTCCGTCTTGTTGGCCATCGTCGAACGCCGGGGGAAGCATCGAGTCCACCCCGGGACCCCAGATCAGTCTCTCTCTTCCACCCCATTGCATCTTTGAGAAGTGCGACCTTGCAGAAGCGAAAGAAACCATCGCCCACCACATGACCCCAAGGAAGATGAAGATGGACCCGGCCCAAATCTGACGGTTCTGTCGGAGCCAGCCGGGGATGTCGGTGGCCGACCATTGCCAGTAGAAGTCCACTGAGGCGACTATCGCCAGGTTGATAAAGACACCGGTGACCATCAGCCCGAACAGCCGCACCCACATCACCGGCCAAGGGCTTCGCTTACGTGCGGTCCAGCCCGAGATGTTGGCGAGGGAGAAAGGGAGGAGGAGGATCCAAAATGCGGTCAGCCAGGTTCCTGCCGTCAGACCGCCCCAGTGAAATGCTCGGACCCTTGGACCTACCCCGAAGTCTCGTTCCCGGGTTGAGCGGTAGACACGCACGTACTTTCCGCTCTCGGGTGTGACTCCTGGAATGGTGGGGATGTCAACCGGGTCGGCGTAGAGCATGTCTCGGGGTGGTGTGCCCGAAACACCATGAACCCTCAACTCCGGTACAGACATGGTCTTCCCCTTCACCCCCGCGGTCGGTTTCTAACCTATCGGACCCGACTGGCTCAGGGTAT
>CAXMOW010000069.1:4739-4977 GCA_964195235.1 uncultured Acidimicrobiia bacterium
GCCGAGTCGAACTCCGCCACCAGAGCCGCAGCGCATTAAGCGGCCGCTTCAACGACCTGCGAATCACCCACACAGCAAACGAGGAATACGATTCCGTCTATCGGAAAGCGCTTCTCCTCTATGCGTTCTTGACCGATGGCCTTCCTCCGTCCATGTAACTCCTTTCAAGGCTCCCCGCAGCTATGGCGGGGGAGGTGTCGGTCTGTCGAGGTGCCGTGCAAGATATCTAATACTCTCA
>CAXMOW010000070.1:0-4745 GCA_964195235.1 uncultured Acidimicrobiia bacterium
GGGTTTACCGCAGTCAAACTGCTCACACAGCCGCACATAACGGCAGTTATGGGCGGTTAGCTCGGGCGCACATAATGCCGGTTATGGGCGGTTGCCTGTGCCACGAGAAAGAGGGCCGTTGTTACGGCCCTCTTTCTCTTCCCCTTCCCGATTTGGCGGCTAATCAGCCGTGGCAGATAGATGATCTGATGACTGCCTCTTGTTAGCGAGGACCGCTTGACTGTTCGGAGTACCTTGTGAGTGGATACTCCAGTGAGGTGATGTTCCATTCCAGGAACTCTTCGTTGGTGTTGGCAGTCTTTTGTCCGTTGGCCACCGCTGGAACCAGATTGTCCATCGCAGTGGTGTTCCAGTACATGAAGTTCGGGTCGACCGTCTTTGGGGACTCGATCACCGCCACCGACGCCACGGGGGCGAGGTTGTCGAAAGCAGTGGTGTTCCAGTAGAGGAAATCAGAGCTAACCACAGCATCCAACTCGATCACCGCTGCCGAGGCTGCTGGGGCCAGACCCTCGAATGAAGTGATGTTCATCTGTATGAACGGATCAACCGGTGACTGGGTTTCGACTACCGCCGTCGAGGCCACAGGGGCAACATTGTCCAGTCCTGTGGTGTTGAGACGGACAAAGTCATCGTGGGCCAGACGGCCAGATCCGGTAGCTGCTGCTGCGGTAGTCGATTCGTCCGCTGGGTTGTTGGTGGCGATGGCCAATCCGAGGCCGATCCCAAGGGCTAGGCCAGCTGTCATTATTCCTATTCCTTTGAGCGAGAAACCCCTCGCCTGGGATGCATTCTCGTGTGCGATTGTGTTGAACAGTGACATCAGACACCTCCTGTTTTTGGTACGCCGTTCACTACCCCGAACGTATGGAGGAGGCGCTTCTGGGTCATCGGTAGCGACTACCTAAAGACAGGTTGCAGTTACCTAATGGAAGGTCTGGGGTTACCTAAGGAGCCAACAGCCCCTGCTCAGTTGCAAACGCAACAGCTTCATGACGGGTCGAGGCGTTGAGCTTGGTCATCACTGCCGCCACATGATGCTCGACGGTTCGGGGTGAGAGGAAGAGACGGTCGGCGATGTCGATATTGGTGAGACCCTCGATGAGGAGTTGGAGGACTTCGGCTTGACGGGCGGTGAGACCGGCAGCGTCGCGTCTGGTGTTCCGGGTTTTGGTTGGGGGCACGGTGACCCCCTGGTCTCTCAGTTGCTGTCGAAGTTTGGAGGCGAAGGCCATTGCGCCGAGCGTCTCGAACACCTCAAGTGCTTCCAGTTGATCTTTCTCGTCGCCGTGCATCAGGGCTATTGCCCTTTCATACGGCATACCCATCGTGTCCCAGAGGGCGGCCGTCTTAGTAGGTTTACCTTCCATAACCAGCCGATACGGCTCGGCGATACCATCGGGCACTTCCGACAATTCATCAAGCTTCCAAAGCCAGAGGGCGAGTTCGCCGCTATCCCAGGGGAGACCGGACCGAGTCCCTTCGCTGAGGATCTCCAGGAGACGGGCTATTCGAACTGAGTTGGCTGCGCCGGTCAGCCAGAAGTACTCCGCTAGGGCGGCGGCGACTGGGAGGATGGCCTGCATTTCACCGGACGCCTCCGCATCCGACCAAGTGCGTTCGAGAGTGGTCGGTGCCTCAGGCGAGCCTCGTCGTGTTTGCAACGTCCCCATCACACGCCCTAATGCCCGCCCAGACAGGGAGTTCGCCTGGATGTTGGATCCGAGGACCTCGGCTGCAATGTCTTCGGCGGCGGCCCAATCGCCTTTCCATAACAGAACCTCGGCAAGCCTCGCCAGTGCGACGTTCTCGAAAGCCCGAATCTCGTATCGAATCGCGGTGTCGGTGGCAAGCCGTGATAAGTCGTCGGCCTGTTCCAGTTCGCGGCGGTCAGCGACAGCTGACGCCATGTTGACGAGCGCACGGGTTTCCTCGAAGGGGTATCCGCCTTGTTGAGCCCGCGTTCGGGCTTCTTCCAACAGTCGGAAGCCGTCGGGATCTCCACGGGAGTAAGTAGCGACGCCCTTGGTGTTCAGAGCGTGGATCATGGTCTGCTCGTCACTAGTCTCCTCGGCGAGTTCGAGTGTTCGATCGGCAAGTTCGACGGCCCGCACCATGTCGTTTCGCATCAACGAAAGCCAGGCTTGTTGGCTCACCGCGGACGCGAGGTCTCCACTCAGTGGATACGACTCGAGGATCGCGACCGCTTCGGCCATGCACGCATCGGCGACTTCGGGTCGGCCCATGTTCTCGTTGACTCGAACGGCGAAGGTCAACGCCCGCGCCAGGACGAAATCCTCGCCGGTGGAACGGTGGAGTTCGATGGCCCGGGTCACGATGTCCAATGCCTCTTTGTTTCCGAGGTAGTACTCGGTGCGCCCCCAGTCATCGACGATGAGAGCACGGTCGGTTTCGGTGATCCGGTCTAGATACGGTTCGAGCGTTCGGAAATGAGCCGAAGCCTCCCGGTGGCTGCCCATGGCCATTGCCGCTCTCGCGGCTTTGGGTGCGAACTCGATGATCGAATCTGAATCGTTTGCCTCTACAGCGTGATGGATCAGCTGCGACAAGTCGGCTTCTCTCCCGAGTTCGGCAAGGACCTTTTGGTTGAGTCGCCGTCGATCGGTCAGACTCAACGCTGATTCGACCGCTCGACGAGACAGCTCATGACGAAACGAGACTGTGTCGTCGCCGACCTGGAGCAGACCCTGACGGACACACTCGGTCATCTCGTCCTTGGTCGGACCGAGAATGCCCTCGATCAGGGTTCTCTCAGTCTCACCCGGAATAACAGAGACCAGCTCCAGGATCTGCCGTGCTTTGGGAGAGAGCTTGGCTGCTCTGCCAAGAACAGAATCCTGGACCGACGACGGCACACCCTCGACACCCGACGCCGCCACTTCGGTCACGAAAAGCGGATTCCCATCTGTCAGAGCCAGAACCTGGTCGGAATCAAGGTCGGTGTCCTCGACCAACGATGCGATCGCCTCCGCAGAAAGACCCCCAAGATGCAATCGCACCAGATCCTGCGGTGCCAAATCACCGATTACTTGTCGCAACGGATGGTCATAGTCGACCTCACCGTCGCGGTAAGTGAGAACAAGCAATCCGCTGGATCCGGAAATTCGTCGCCCCAGATATTTGATGGCGTCCAGGGTGGCCTCATCTGCCCAGTGAGTGTCCTCGACTACCAGAACCGTCGCACGGAGGCTACGAGACAACAAGTCGAGAAGAACCTCCATCACCGCCCGCCGGTCACCCTTCTCCAACACATCACCGAGCGAAGGCTCCTCCCGGGCGATATCCCAAAAAGGACCCAAAGGCTGAGGAGTCAATAGGTCGTCACAAGACCCGAAAAGGACATGAGCCTTATCACCATGAACCCCAACAAACTCTCTAACCAGGGTGCTCTTGCCGATACCCGCCTCACCCCGAACCAGGACAACCTTGCCCCCCGACAAACCGACCCCATCCAACAGGTCAGCCATCAACCCAAGCTCTTTCTCCCTCTCCAAAAGCATGAGTCGAAGCCTAACGAGGCCGCACATAACGGCACTTATGTGCGTCTCAGCCGATTCGGAAAACTACGCCAAGCGACCATCAGGCTGGTTGGTCGAGGGTCACAGCTCGCTCCGATTAGAGGAGATGTCCGCGGGCTGAGATAAACAAGAGATACCCCCAAGCGATACTTCCCTATGAGGTGGGTGGAGTCCGACTCCGAGATCGGCCTTCCCAACCTCACCAGCTGATTGGAGCGGGTCGGTGTCCCCGTCGGCCTAATGAGGGTCCAGCATGAACGTTAAGCCTTTCGGGGACACGACCCTGGGGTGTTGGGAGAGGGGGATTCAACCTGCCTGCTCCGTTAAGCGGCACAGACTTGTGACCCTCAACCAACCCGGCGGAAACTACGCAGGCTGTGGGCCGGGTCTCGGCTGAGACGTTTGGAATGTTTCGCGACCGCGTCGACTCGGATCCCCGGTCGGCTTCCCAGGCGACCGAACGACCCACTCAGACCGCCCATAATGCCGGTTATGGGCGGGTGCCGAGGTAGATCGAATCAGTCTGACCATGCAGATGTATGCCTCCGTGGACATTGGGATCGGCGGGCAAATCTCCGGCGTCGAATCGGACGAATCGTGTGGAGTTCGTCGGAGATCCGCCGGTCGAGTCGAGCAACGTGTAGAGGGGGTCCGACCAATCGGGCCCCCTCTAACTGCAATAGTCGATTCTGAATTCGCTACTTGCCCTTGTGGGTTGCCACCTGCCCGCAGGCGACCGCTTCGAATCCAGCCTCTAAGTGTCGGATTGAGATAGTGTCAAACTCGTCCAGGCTCACGTATTCCCCGGGCGGGAATGGTGGTGCACCCATGCCAAATAACTCCTCGTTGAGGAAATTGGTTCCGGTGATGGTTCCATGGCCGTCTCCATCGACAGTCCAAGTGAAGGCGAACACGCCTTCACCTACGAGCATTTTCCCGGACAGATCTCCACCAGTGGGCTCACAGGCAAAATGCCCGCCAGGAACCGACCCAACGTCGTAGATCAGCGACACGTACGTGTCGCCAGGAATCAGCCCCCAAGCCTTGCCCTCCATGGTGATGGTGGTGCCAGTATCCAAGAATGTGAAACTGCCCTGAACGCCAGACGCGCCCACCGGATGCAGATTTGCTCGCCCGGTAGCGGTGCCGAAGTGCCCGGCGTATGACACCGCTGGCAGAGCAACAATAAGCCCCACATCCAACATC
>CAXMOW010000071.1:0-4665 GCA_964195235.1 uncultured Acidimicrobiia bacterium
CAGGAAAGAAGCGCTCCCAAGCCGGCTATGGGCGGATGAGTGTCCTGGCTCGCACCTTTGGATGGTCGGTGTTGACCCATTTGGAGCGTCGGTTCCATGTCGGGAGTGCTCTTGCGAGTCGTGGCAGGCCGGTAATCTGAATCTGACCGTTTTGGAGAAGACTTACCCAATCGGTTCTGCCTAGATGCCATTCGGCCAGTGCGACGGATTCGGCTGTGACGATGAGATTCTCTTCGAACCCTGGGTCTTTTCGACATACTTCGGATTCGTCGCCGTTGAAGACGAACCACAAGGGGCTTCCTTTCTTGGGCTGATCCGGAAAGTCGAATCGGACCACGGTTCGATCCTCGGGGAGCTTGTCGTATGCGAGATACATTCGGCACCAGGAGTTGAGCACAAATCCTGGATCTGCATGCTCTGGCGCGACTTCCAGCCAGCGCTCTCCCCAGTTCCCAATGGCATCCAAGACGTCTGCGAGGTCTTCGCCTGCCGCTGTCAGCCCATAGAGAGAGCCTGCTCTCACCGGGTTGGGCAGTGTCTGGACGATTCCGACTCGCTCGAGTTCGCGCAGTCGGGCTGTGAGAAGCGATCTCGATAGTCCTGGTGCCCCTTCGGCGAGCCTGCTGTAGCTGGTTGGACCGTGTAGGAGGTCGCGGATGATGATGGGAGTCCAGCGTTGAGCCAGGATCTCGGAGGCTCGCGCAATCGGACAATATTGGGCGTATGTTCGCATTGACCAAGTGTCGCGCTGACCAAACCCTGTTTCTAGTCCTTTTTTTGTCCTAGATCTTTGGCTCGCGCCGGCCTCATGATCAAAGGGCAGTTGTAAGGCATCGGAGGTCCTGATGACGGTTTCGTTGAGCGACACGACTCATGAGCTCGCCGAAAGCGAGGTTCTGGCTTTCGGTGCGTCGCTTCGAGGTGACCTGGTCAAGCCTAACGATCCCGACTACGGCCGTGTTCGGTCGATATGGAACGGGATGATTGACCGTCGTCCGGCTCTAATAGCCCGATGCCGTGGAGTGGCCGACGTGATCGCGGCTGTCAATTTCGGTCGAAGCCATGACCTACTCGTATCGGTGCGAGGCGGTGGCCACAACGTCAGTGGGAACGCGCTGTGTGAAGGCGGTCTGATGATCGACATGTCCTTGATGGCGAGCGTTCACGTTGACCTCCAACGTGGGATTGTCAGAGCGGAGGCCGGGACTCTGCTCGGCGAGCTTGACCGTGAAACTCAGGCATTCGGCCTAGCGGTTCCCGCAGGAACCGTCTCGGAAACAGGAATAGCGGGTCTTACGCTCGGCGGTGGATTGGGTTGGCTTATGCGCAAGCACGGTCTGACGTGTGACAATCTGATCGGGGTCGACATTGTCACCGCCGACGGCGAATTCTTGCAAGCCAACGACGACACAAACCCAGAGTTGATGTGGGGAATCAGAGGCGGTGGGGGGAACTTCGGCATCGTCACGTCCTTCGAATACCAAGCCGTACCCGTGGGGCCGACAGTTCTCGCCGGAACTGTGCTTCATCCGATCGAACGAGCCCGAGAATTCTTCGAGTTCTACAGCTACTACACGAAAAACGTACCGGACGAACTGACCACTATCGGAACAATCCGAACCATGCCGCTAGTTCCTTCCGTTCCCATAGAACTACGCGGAGTCCGAGTGGTGGGAACTGCTGTCTGCTATTCAGGGGACATCGAAGAAGGCGAAAAGGTCGTCCAGCCACTCCGCCAATTCGGAACGCCTCTGCTGGATTCGATCGGGCCGACCTCATTCGTCGAACATCAGGCCATATTCGATCAAGGCGTCCCCGCGGGCCGCCACTACTACGAAAAGTCCGAATACCTCTCCGACCTGTCCCCAGACCTCGTATCCGTGCTCGTCGAACATGCCGTAACCGTCACCTCACCGTATGCCTTTATCGGGCTATTCCAACTGGGCGGAGCAATAGGTCGAATCGGCGAACAGGACACGGCATACACCCACCGAGACGCCTCGTACTCTCTCATCATCAGCGCAGCCTGGGATAACGCCCACGAAACAGACCAACACATCGAATGGGCTCGCACGTTCTGGAAAGCCGCAAAACCCTTCTCAACTGGCGGCGCCTACATCAACTTCATGTCCGCGGACGACGGTCAAGACCGAGTCATCGCCGCGTACGGCCCGGACAAATACCAGAGACTCGTAAGACTCAAGAACACTTACGACCCAAACAACCTCTTCCGCCTCAACCAAAACATCAAACCAACCGTCTCAACCGCGGACTCCGTGACCGCCTCGTGGTCGGGAGATTGACCCGATCGGGCCCGGAGCAGGCCACGAAACGTCGCGACCAGGGCAAAGTCGGCCACGCGACGGCGCCAGGGGCTATTGTTCACGCTACATGGCAAGAAAGACGCCCACCCGAAAGGGTGCCTCCGGGCGGAGGCGGGTGTCAAAGCCAAAGAAGAAGAAGAAAGCGCAGACGAATTCGTTTCGCCAGAAGCTGGCGGGGTTTCGAACCTCGGTGCGTGAGACCCTGGGTCGTCAAACGGACGATGTCTGGGGTCTGATTCTCATTGTCCTCGCCATCCTGGTGACGCTTGCCTATGTCAGCAAGGCAGGCCCGGTTGGCGATGGGATCGAAACGGGAAGCAGGTTCCTATTCGGAGTCTGGATGTACGCCGTTCCCGTTGCCCTGACTGGCATCGGCGTGGCCTTGATCGTAGAAAAGCCCCGTAAGGGCGCCCGCCGGCTGGTTGTCGGTGGTCTCGCTGCATTCATCGGGTCATTGGCTCTTTTCCATCTCCTAACCGGGGCGATTGCGCTGATCCCGAACGTCGATCTCGTCAAGGAGCGCGGTGGCGCAGTTGGCGCGCTGCTGGCCTTTCCGCTTCGGCGCATTCTCGGCACATGGGGCGCATTTGTGGTCCTCGCTTCGGTCATGGGCATGGGCGTCCTGGTCATGACCCACACCAGTGTGCGTGAGCTGTTCCTGGGCCTGACCGACATGTGGCGGAAGACTCGGAGATTCGCGATGGAGGCGTTTGTCGGCGGGGTCGGTGAGCCAAAGGCCCATGTCGCTCCCCAAACCATGGCGGTTGGTGCTCCGAGGGGAAGGCACGCCAAGCCGAAGCAGTCACGCCCCAAGGCGATTGCCCAACCCCTTAAGGCCCCAGAGGAGACCGAGCCTGCTCCGACATTCACCGTTGATCTCACCTCGGCCGGGTACGAACTTCCTCCGATGAGTCTTCTCGATGGTGGGACTGGCGGCGACATCAACAAACGAGCCCTCGAAGACACCGCCCGACAGCTCGAAGAGACCCTCAACCAGCACGGTGTCAACGCAGCCCTCACCCGGATCGTCCCGGGCCCCACTGTCACCCGCTACGAGATCGAACTTGCGCCTGGCGTGAAGGTCAACCGGGTGTCCAGTTTGTCCCATGACATCGCATATGCCCTGGCCACACCCGACGTTCGCCTTCTCGTCCCGATTCCGGGGAAGTCGGCGATTGGGGTTGAGGTTCCGAACCAAAAACGCCGACTGGTCTCGCTGGGAGACATTCTCACCTCACTACAAGCTGGCGCGGACCTCCATCCCCTCACGGTCGGCCTCGGCATGGATATCAGTGGCGAGCCCAAGCTGCTCAACCTCGCCGAGCTGCCTCATGTGCTGATCGCGGGAGCAACCGGCGCAGGCAAGTCAAGTTGCATCAATTCGATCGTGACCTCGCTTCTGATGCGGACACATCCCGACGATGTACGAATGATCATGGTCGATCCCAAACGTGTCGAACTGGGCCAATACAACGGTGTGCCGCACCTGCTCACCCGGGTTATCACCAATCCGAAGAAGGCGAACGATGCCCTCAAGTGGACTGTTTCCGAGATGGACCGTCGCTACGACCTGCTCGCCGACGCCAAGGTCAGAGACATCGAGGGCTATCGCGGGAAGTGGGACGCTGGCGGGCTGGATCCCGACGGCTTCGACCGTTTCCCCTACATCGTGGTGTTTATCGACGAGCTCAACGACCTGATGATGGTGGCCGGTCGCGAGGTCGAGGATTCGATCGTCCGTATTGCCCAAATGGCGCGAGCGGTCGGCATCCATCTGGTCATCGCGACTCAGCGACCCTCGGTCGACGTCATCACCGGAGTGATCAAGGCCAACGTACAAAGCCGACTTGCCTTCAGTGTGGCCAGCCAAACCGACAGTCGGGTCATCCTCGACGGATCCGGGGCGGAGAAGCTCGTGGGGATGGGCGACATGCTTGTCGTCACGGCCAAGGAGCCCAGGCCGCAGCGTATTCAGGGCGCCTGGGTGCGCGAGTCGGAGGTTCACGACATCGTCGAGTGGGTCACGAAGCAGCGGGACGCGGTATACAAGGACAAGGAAGTCCTCGAGACCGTCGCCAAGGTGGCCGCGGCCAAAGCCGAAGAAGAAGATGACGATGACGCCGAGCTCATCCGCCAGGCGATGGATCTGGTGGTTCGCAGCGAGCTTGGCTCGACATCGATGCTGCAGAGGAAGCTCCGCATCGGCTTTGCCCGGGCGGGCCGGGTCATGGACAACCTCGAGAGCAGAGGCGTGGTCGGCCCCTCGCAGGGGAGCAAGGCTCGCGAGGTGCTGATGACCGTTGAGGAGTTGGAAGCGCTGCAAGCCGGGCAGCCGGTTTCG
>CAXMOW010000072.1:0-4533 GCA_964195235.1 uncultured Acidimicrobiia bacterium
TAATGCCCGGCTATGGGCTGGGGGTGGCGGTGAACCTTTGTTGTCTGGCGGAGCAGACGGCAACACCGCCTTCGATGTTGTGTACGTCCATGAAACAGTGACGGCGGCACCTCCTCTTGTCGCTAGCCTGTGGCGCTCGAAGGTATGGAGAGGGCTCTGCAGGTCATATGGGCGAACCCCATTTTGGGTGGAATGACACCTAGATCTGATGTAACGAATAGGCCGCCCTGAAGGCGGCCTATTCGTTATGGGGGAGGCGGGGGCCCTATTTGACCCCGCCTCCATGTCTATCGACTGTCCTAACGAGGCCCGCCTGTCTGCTCGGTGTGTCGGGCAATCGGGTACTCGAGTGAAGCGATGTTCCAGTTCAGGAACTCCTCACTAGCAGTGCTGGACGTCTGTCCTTCGACCGAACCCTTTTGGACCAGACCGTTCAAGGCATCCGTGTTCCAGTACAGGAAGTTGGAATCAACCGCGCTCTGGGATCCGATAACAGCTCTTGAGACCGTTGGAACGAGACCGTCGTAGGAGGTGGTGTTGAGGTGTATGAAAGGATCAATCACTGCTGCTGAAGCCGCCGGGACCAGCGCATCGAGGGCCGTGGTGTTGATCTCGATGAACGGGTTGACAGCTGCCTGAGCCTTAGTCACGGCTACCGGAGCCGCTGGGACCAGTCCGTCGTAAGCCGTGGTGTTCAGTCGAATGAACTCGTCCTGTGCCAGGCCAGCAGGGGGTGCCGCCGAGTTGGAGGACGATTCTGTCGCCGACTGGCTATTGACGATGCCGAATCCAACGGCGACTCCGAGAGCGAGTCCAGCGGCCATCATCCCGATTCCTTTGGGCGAGAAACCTCTCGCGGGGACTGCACCTTCGTGTGCGATTGTGCTCAAGAGTGACATCAGACTCCTCCTTGTGTTCGTTTGCCGGTCACGTTTCCAAGGTATGGAGAAGTGCGTCTGCGGTCATCGGGGTGGACTACTCATATGACGACTCAACACCACCTAGATCTCGTCACAGATCATGGGAACTACCTAGATGGCCGACAAAATCATCAAGGGATCACTGAGCAAAGTCGGGATACCGGCAATGGCTGAACCCTAGGGATGGGCGACCAAAATTCCCTCGTCATGGGCTCGGGTCACGGCTTCCTTCCGGGTGGATGAGTCCAGTTTCATCATCACAGCCGAAACGTGGTTCTCGACTGTCCGCGGTGAAACGAAGAGCCGATCGGCGATCTCGAGGTTGGAGAGACCCTCGTCGAGAAGTTTGAGTACTTCGGATTGTCGGACGGTGAGTCCGGCGGCGTGACGTCTGGTATCCCGAGTTTTGCCGCGTGGGATGGCCACACGGGCATCTCGTAAGGCATTTCTAAGCTTGGATGCGACAGCAGTTGCTCCAAGTGCCTCGGAGATCTCTAGGGCTTCAAGTCGAGCGGTCTCGTCGCCGTGGGCGAGTGCCAAAGCCTGTTGGTAGGGGATCCCTTTTGCTTCCCAGATGGCGGCAGCCTCGACGGGTTTGCCCTCCATGACCAGCCGATACGGTGCGGCGATCCCTTCGGGTATCTCCGGCAACTCGCCTAATTCCCAAAGCCAAAATGCGAGTTCTCCGACGGGCCAGGGCCACTCGATTAGTGTTCCTTTGTCGAGAACCTCTCGGAATTGGATCAACCGGTGTGAGTCGATCTCACCGGTCAGCCACATGTACTCGGCTAGAGCGGCTGCGGCCGGGAGTAGATTCTGCATCTCGCCTCCAGCTTCTGCCTCTGACCAAGCACGGGTGAGCGTGGCGCTCGCGTCCGGATGGCCTTGCCGGGCCTGCAGCGTCCCTGTCACGCATTCCAGCATCCGTCCAGCCAGCGTGTCGCTTCGAGAGTGAGACTCGAGAACCTCAGTGGCAACGTCTTCGGCGGTGGCCCATTCTCCTTTCCAAAGCAAGATATCCGCAAGAAAAACTTGGGCCGTGAGCTCCACAGATCGAATCTCGTAGCGAACTGCGAGGTCGATGGTCCGCTGCACCACGTCGCTTGCCAAATCCAAGTCGCGACGGGCAGCAGCACATCCCCCCATGTTGATCATGGCCACAGTCTCCTCAAGCAGGTATCCCCCCCGTTCAGCACGATCTCGAGCCTCCTCCAGCAACTGCAATCCACCGGCGTCGCCCCGTGTGTACATCGCGGTGCCCTTGGAATTGAGAGCGTGAATCAACGTCTGCTCAGCGCCAGTCTGTTCAGCGAGTTCGATCGCCCGATCAGCAAGTTCGATGGTTTCCAACCAATCGGACCGGATCATCGAGAGCCAGGCACTCTGGCTTACCGCGAAGGCAAGGTCTGTACTAGGTGGATACTTCTCGAGGATTGCGATCGCCTCCTGCGAGGCTGCTGTGGCCGACGCGGGGCGTCCGCTTATCTCGTTGAGACGAACCGCAGCCGTCAGTGCACGTGCCAGAGCGTTTTGGTCGCCCACGGATCGGTGGAGCTTGATGGCCGCGGCCGAAAGGTCAAGTGATGACTCAATGTTGTCAAGGAAGAACTCGTTACGCGCCCAATCATCAATAATGACGACCCTGTCGGCATCGGCGAATCGGTCCAAAAAGGGTTCGAGTGTCCGAAAATGCTCCGAAGCCTCCCGGTGGCTCCCGATGGCGATCGCCCAACGAGCCGCCTGGGTGCGAATTCGATGATCGCCTCGACATCATTGGCCTCCCTGGCATGGTGGACCAGGCGGGCAAGGCTGCCTTGCTCACGAAGCGCGGCGAGGACTTCCGCGTTCAGACGACGGCTGTCGGAGGGGCTCAGAATGGATTCGACCGCTCGACGGGCCAATTCATGGTGAAAGGAAACGATTTCGTCTTCGACTCGGAGAAGACCCTGACGGACACATTCGGTCATCTCTTCCTCAGTCGGCTCAAGGATGTTTTCAACAAGGGACCGTTCCGCCTCCGCAGGGATCACCGATACCAGGTCAAGGACCTGTCGGGCTCCCGGCGACAGCTTGGCGGCCCGAGTGAGAACGGAGTCCTGAACCGACGACGGAACTCTCTCAACCCCCGACGCTGCCACTTCAGTGACAAAAAGGGCGTTTCCGTCCGTTAGGGCTAGAACCTCCTCAGTGTCAAGGTTGGTGTCGTTTACCATTGATGCGACCGCTCCCGCCGAGAGCCCGCCAAGATGCAACCGCACCAGAATCTGCGGTGCCAGAGCGCCGATCACCTTTCTCAGAGGGTGGTCGTAGTCGACCTCGCCATCCCGATAAGTGAGCAGAAGCAGCCCGTTGGTTTCGGCGATTCGACGACCGACGCATGTAATGACGTCAAGGGTTGCCTCGTCGGCCCAATGGGTGTCCTCGAGCACTAAAATCGTAGGGCGAAGTGTTCGAGACAAGAGATTTAGGAGAGCCTCCATGACGGCTCGACGATCACCGCTTTCGAGAGGGGCTACAACGGTGGGCTCATCGCGTCCAACGTCCCAGATAGGCCCGAGCGGCTGCGGTGTCAGCAGATCGTCGCACAAACCTAGGTAGATATGTGCGTCATCGCCACGGGTCTCGATGAATCCGCGGACTAGAGAACTCTTACCGATTCCGGCCTCACCACGAATCAGGACGACTTTCCCACCGGTTGTGTCCAACATGGCAAGAAGATCGTCGAGAACCCCGAGTTCTGATTCCCGCTCGAGAAGCATCGGTCGAGACTACCCAACGGTGGTCGTCCAGAAACGTCCGCAACCGACTAGAGCATCCGCACATATCGGCACCGGTTATGGGCGGGGGAACGGACAGTGGTGATCCGTGAAGGGGAACACCCGCACATAACGAAGCCTTTTTGTGTCAAGTCGGGGTGTTTGGACGCGTTGAACGGGGCCGGGGGTTTCCGGCCGGTGTGTAGGTTTGGGGATGGCCTGGGGTGGCTGTGCTGAAGAGCCGGTGTTCAGGATGTGAGGCCGGCCACGCATGCTACTTAGACGTTCCTGAGTGTCCCCCGGGCTCTAACCCTGCTGGTCTGTGACGAGCTGCTGGTAGACGGTGTTGGAGACCCGCCGTTTCAGTGCTCGGAGGGCTTCTTTTCTGGTTTTGCCTTCAGCCTGTTTCCGGTTGTAGTAGATGCGGCCTGGTGTGTCGTGGCGGATCTGGGTGACGGCGGCCATGTGGATGGCGTGGTTCAGTTTCCGGTTTCCTCTCATTGACAGCCGGTGTCGTTTCTTTCCTCCTGAGGAGACTTCGATGGGTGCGGTGCCGTTGTAGGCGGCGTAATGGTCAGCGGATGCGAACCGGCCGATGTTGCTGGTGTATCCGATCAGAAGCACAGCGACGACCGGGCCGGCACCGTAGACGTTGGTGACTGTGGTTCTCGATGTGGCTACCGCCTTTGAGATCAACACCTTGTTGGCTTTGATCTCTCGGTCCAGTCTCCGGATGTCAACCAGATGGGTCTTGGCCATGGTCCGACGCTGCTCACCGACAAGGTCGAGGTTTCGCATCCCTCGGAGCATCCGAGCTGTGTTGGTCGCTGACAGCCGCCGGGTGATTCCACCCGGTC
>CAXMOW010000073.1:0-4459 GCA_964195235.1 uncultured Acidimicrobiia bacterium
ATCGTCGATGGCCTCGGCCACTTCGATGTTCTCGACCCGGCCAAGTCTCATTGGCCGTCTGTTGTGTCTGCTGTCGAGCAGGGAATCGGCTAGCCGACCACTGTCTGAGGGTCGGAGTACGGTTGGGGTCATGCTGCTGATCGGCATTCTCCTCATGGCCGTTGTCGGACTTATCGCGGTCGAGAGCATCGGTTTCCGGCGAGGTGGTTTCGGCGGCGAGTTTTGGAAGAAGCCGCTTCCTGATGACCGGGGGTCTTGCCGGGCTGACATACCTACTGGCCACTGACGGTGAAGGGGTCCTCGCCTTCGCCGCGTTTGGCGGCTACCTGGTCGCGCTCATCGCATGGGTCTTCGGTTTGATTGCTCAGACGACAACTGTCTCCAAAGCGGCAACCACTAGGGCAGAAACGGGCGAGACACCCGAGTGGGTCCATCCTTTCTGGGCGGCCGGCTACCTGGCCGAGGGAGTTTGGGTCGTCGGTACGAATCTTGCGTATACCGCGTTGGGCGTGGCCATCCTTCAGTCAGGGCTGCTGCCGGCCTGGGCAGGATGGGCCGCCCTCGTACTTGGCCTCCTCATCCCAGTTGTGGTGTTGGCCACCAAGACAGGGTTCCCCCATCTCGGTGGGTTGGTCCCTTTCATCGTTGGGATCGCCGCCATTATCGAGAGCGTTTAGCTAGGAGCCACGATGAGCCCTCAAACCGGTCTTGACGCCATTGAGACTGCCGGCACCGACGAGCTGGTCGCTCTGCAATTCGAACGACTTGCGAAGACCCTGAGACACGCTTACGACAATGTCGACGCCTATCGGGTCGCCTTCGACTCAGATGGCGTCCGACCCGAAGACTGCAAGTCGCTCGAGGACCTTGCCCGGTTTCCACTACTCAACAAGGAGTCGCTGAGACTCAACTACCCATACGGGATGTTGGCAGTGCCCCGCGAGCGGGTCGTCCGGGTCCACGCCTCGTCGGGCACGACTGGAAAACCGACCATCGTCGCCTACACCCAAAACGACATCGACATGTGGGCCGACGTGATGGCGCGCTCGATATTCGCCGCCGGAGGACGACCAGGCGACATCGCTCATGTCGCATATGGGTACGGACTGTTCACCGGAGGGCTTGGCGCCCATTACGGGGCGGAGAGGCTTGGCTGCACCGTGATCCCGATGTCTGGAGGCCAGACGGAAAAACAGGTCACACTGATCAACGATCTCAAGCCTCGAATCATCCTCGTCACGCCGTCTTACTGCCTCAACCTGATAGACGAGATGGAGCGTCAGGGTCTCGATCCGGCTGCCAGCTCACTTGAAATCGGGATATTTGGCGCCGAGCCCTGGTCGGACGGAATGCGTCAGAAGATAGAGGAACGTCTCCATATCGACGCAGTTGACATCTACGGACTGTCGGAGGTGATCGGACCCGGAGTCGCTCAGGAGTGCATCGAGACCAAGGACGGTCTCACCGTCTGGGAAGATCACTTCTACCCCGAGATCATCGACCCCGACACCGGTGAGCTCCTTCCCGAGGGCGAAGAAGGCGAGCTCGTCCTCACCTCGCTCACCAAGGAAGCGCTGCCCGTCATCCGCTATCGGACCCGGGACGTGACCCGACTGCTTCCCGCTACGGCAAGGACGATGAGACGCATTGATCGGATCAAGGGTCGATCCGACGACATGCTCATCATTCGCGGAGTCAACGTCTATCCCAGCCAAATCGAGGTCGAGATTTTCAAAGTCGCCGGACTGGCTCCTCACTATCAACTCGAAGTGGTGCAAGCGGGCAACACAAATGGCCTCATCGTCCATGTCGAATCGCAGCAACATCTCGAGCAGGCTGCCATCGACGCACTGGCAAAGAAAACCGCGGGTCATATCAAGGCCAATATCGGCGTCACCATCGACGTCGATGTATCAGAGCCGGGATCGGTGGCACGCTCGATGGGTAAAGCACAACGAATCGCCAGTTCGTGAGGGCCGGCGGACAACCTCTTGGAACACACGCAAGCCCGGTAACCAACAGATCCGCGACGGCGTCGAATCACCATGGTTGTCCCCAATAAGCCTGTGCCGATGCCTGACGCCTTGCGCCACTACTGGACAATGTGGAACGAACCCGATCTCGATCATGTCAGACGCCATCTGGACCTTGCAGTGTCAGTCGACTTTGTTTTCGCTGATCCCATGCACTTCCACACGGGTCGGGACGCCCTGGAGGAGAACGTCCGAACCATCCGGACGAACAAACCTCACTACCGGTTCGCCATCGCATCCGAATTAGATGTCCAGAACGACTGCTACCGATACGAATGGCACCTGTTGCGCAAACACCGGTTCTTGATGAACGGCTTCGATATCGCCCAGATCAACACGGACGGCCAGCTGGCACGAGTTGATGGGTTCTTTGGAGATCTTGTGCCCGTTGCGGACCTCGACTCCGGTATTCCTGAATCTCTCCGAACTGAAGGCCGCACATAACGGCGCCTACAGGCGTCGGTAAGTGTGTTGAGTCGTTGTGAATTCAACTGGACATAGTTTTCCACAGAGGAGTATGGTTTCTGCTCCCTTGGACGGCGGGCGAACCTGCCGTGGAGTCATCGAATATGCGTTTCAGACGCCTTTCCTTTGTCGCTGGATGGGCAGCCATTGCGGTGCTGGCAGCCGTGGGTCTCGCCGCGTTCGGAACATCAGACAGCAATGCCCCTGAAGCCAATGTGGATGCCGCAGCAGCCAGCATGGGCCACACCACCGGTGCCTATGCCGGGCTTAGTTTTGCCCTCCTCGCGCTAACCCCCGACAACATATCTGAGACGTCCGATCCGGGGCCGTCGAGCCTCGAGGACCGCCCGAGTCAAGCCCTGGCCCAGTCGACGGAAGAGCCGTCGAACGGGACTATCGCATCTGAGGCATCCGGCTGGCTATCCGAGGTGGAGGTCCGTGCCTTGGTCTCGAACTATTTCAACGCAGAGGACGTCAACAAGGCGATCCGGATCGCATGGTGTGAGTCCCGCTTCAACCCGGAGTCCGTCAACCTCCGCACCGGCGCCACCGGAATGTTCCAACACCTGCCCCGATATTGGGATGAAAGGTCGACCGCCGCCGGATTCCCTGGCACCGAACTGACCGATCCGGAAGCATCGATCGCCGCTGCCGCCTGGGCGGTCTACAACGGTGGCGGCTGGGACGTCTTCGCCTGTCGCGACTGAAGACTGGCGACGCATTGAGCCTCGGAGACCGGGTAAGCGATTACGCAGGTCGCAAGCCGCGAAAGTCAGCAATTCTCTCTCTGGTGCTGTTCATGGTGCCGCTTCTCATCATGTTCTTGTGGGCCTTCATCTGGGCAGTGACCGAGTTCTTCGAGGAGACTCCCTCGTACAACTACTTCTTCTGGCTCGCTCTCGTTCTCGGCGGAGGCGGAGCGTTCTTCGTTGCCGCTGCCATCTGGGACCTCTGGAAGAAACGGATCAGGCCGCGGCAGGAAGAGGATCCGAGCTAACGGAAGTCCCTCGACCTAACCGTTTGCACGCCAATGGGGTCGAAGTCGGTGGCAACGATGTTGGTGACCCCGTCATGGAACTCGAGTCTGCCGTGAATCACCAGGGCCGGGCTCTTCCTCACCACCAGGCGATGCTTTGCCCAGACGTCTGGCAAAACAACGACATTGAGCAACCCGGTCTCGTCCTCGAGGTTGAGAAAGTAGACACCCTTGGCCGTCGACGGTCGCTGACGATGGGTGATGACACCGGCCACCTTGATCCGCACTTTGTTGCGCTCGACCTCCAACGCCTCTGCAGCAGTCAGACACCCTTCGAGTTGATCTCTCACGAAGCTCATCGGATGACGACCCGAAACCCCGGTTGCCCACAGATCGGCCCGATGTGATTCCTCATCACTCATCGCCGGCAGTTGCGGTGCTTCAACCCCCGGTGATAGCGCCAAACGCTGCGGATCGATTTCTGCCAGAGCACCCGCCGCCCACATGCCCTCGCGCCGACCAAGCCCGACCGACTCGAGTGCACCACTGGTAGCCAGCCCTTCCAGGGAATCGACATCGAGACCTGTTCGAAAAGCAAGATCTTCCGGTGAGGTGAACTCACCGCCGAGGATGCGGCCCGCCTCGATGCGGGTTACCTCCTTCTCTCCAAGATTCCTCACATAGCGGAGACCCATCCTCACCCCAACCGCCGGGCGAATCGCATCGTCGATAGCGCCTCTCCCCCGGCGCCACTCCTGCCCGAGATAGGTGACGATGTCGTCGGGATCGGCCTCGATGTCCTCGATGGTGCAGTCGTGCCAGGACACGTTCACGTCCGGCGGAAGCACCACTACCCCGTGCCGTTGGGAGTCCTGCACAAGTGAATTCGGGCTGTAGAAGCCCATCGGTTGGGCGTTGAGCAGTCCCGCCAGGTATTCGGCTGGATAGTGGAACCGCATCCATGCAGACATGTAGACGATGTAGG
>CAXMOW010000074.1:0-4344 GCA_964195235.1 uncultured Acidimicrobiia bacterium
CGGCGCCTTACAGCCTCGCGGCGGACATATTTGGCCAAGAGCAACTGATCACAGCTCTCACGAACGAACCCGATTTCGTGGACCGGTTCCTCGACCACCTGGCAGACACGGTTCACAAACCCTGGATGGACCACTTCTTCAACAACCACCCCGATGGTTGGGTTGAGCTCTCAGATGCCTCAGGTTCCCCGTTTTTCATCGGTCCACAGAACTGCAAGAACGTCGCCATTCGATCGACTCAGCGCCTCATCGCCCGAAACCAGTGGGGCGAGCGCGTTTACGACGCCAACTATCGGGGCGACTACGTCACCCAGGCGAACAAGAGAGGTGGTTCGTCGTCGCGACGCAGGAATCCAAGAAGGAATGATGCCGAGAGGTTGAGTCTCACCGAGCTCTTCGAAGTGAAGAACAGCGTCTGTCGCGACTATGTGATCCGGCTCGCCGATGATCGAGTGCCTTCGTCGTTCTACGTCGAGAAGGCCATCGAATATGGCATTCCGCTGTTCATGGGCATCGGTGCTACACAGATCGACCGTCACGGCATCGCTGATCTGCAACTCGCACGCCGGGACATCAAGACTGTCGCCATTGAGCACGTAGACGCGATCAGAACAGTGGCCCGATCCATCGCCAACAATGGATACGAGTCGAGGGTGCCTCCCTGGCCGGGAACGGTGTATTTCGAGGATGTCAGCGCTGAGTCAAGCTTTGCGTTGATCGAAGTCATTGTGGAGACCCTCCTGGCGGAGGGGAACCTGTAGCCGAGGCGATGTTGTCCCACTCGGAAACTTACGAAGACCGATCTTCGCCGTGGTTGTCGAGCGACGTGTCGTAGTGGTGATAGTCGCTGCCGTAGTCGAGAAAGATCGCTGTGGTTGTCTTGAGGCCGGTGGGCGGAGTGAGTGTCCCGGCTGCAATCGACATGAATCTCGGGTAGCGCGTTGTCCGCCAGAACAGGGTCGAACCGCAGTTTCCGCAAAACCCGTATTCGGTACCTTCCACCGGTTCATACCACTTGAGCGTGTCGCCTTGAATCTGAATGTCTTCACGTTTCACTGAGGTCGCCGCCATGAAGTGGCCGGTGCTGCGACGACAGCGGGTGCAATGACAGTTGGTGATGTCACGCAGCGGTCCGTCCACCGTGTATTGGATCTCCTCACAAAGACACTGACCGTGTTGGCTCATGAACTCTCTCCGATCTCGATTACAAACGCTCCGATGTGCTCCTTCTTGATGAACTCCTCTTGTGCCTCACTCAGCCGCTCCAGCGGATACGTCGCCGCCACAAGAGGCCTGATTTCCGCACGCTCGATGTAAGAAATCAGATTCTCAAACACGATGGGCGGAAGAACGCTTGCCCCATGCATCGTGATGTCGTTCAGATACAACGTTCGCAAGTCAAGGGGAACGACCGGACCCCCGATCGCCCCGGCGACTGTGTAGTGGCCTCCAGGTTTGATGCTCTCAAACAGAGCCGCAAACAGGTCGCCGCCGACAACATCCGCGAACACATCAACGCCACCAGTTACGCCGACAATGGCTTGATCGACATCGTCCATCAAGCGGTCCAGTACGACATCTGCGCCGAGACGACCCACGTCATCGATCTTCGACGCCGAGGTAAGAGCGGCGACGTTGGCGCCACGACGCTTGGCTAGCTGAATCAAGGCGTTGCCGACACCGCCCGACGCACCGGTGACCAAGACCCACTGGCCTTCAATCACTCCGGCCCGGTGCAGCATGTGTTCTGCAGTCGCATACGAGCAAGGGAAGCTCGCCAGCTCGACATAGGTCAGGTCGGTGTCGATGTTGTGGGCATTGATACTGGGGACGGCAACGTATTCGGCATACCCGCCGTCGCGCTCGGAGCCCAGATAGGTGGCATCGCCAATTGCTCCCGAAGGAGAACGGATCCAGGCATCAATCAGAACTCGCTCCCCGATACGGCCCGGATCGATATCGGAGCCAACACTGACCACACTCCCCGCCGGGTCAGCACCCTGAATTAGGGGAAAGGTCAAGTCCCCACCCCAGCCTCCGTCCGCGTACCAGCCGGTTCTGGTGTTGACGTCAGTGTTGTTCATACCGCACGCGGCGACTTCGATCACAACCTCGTCGGCTGCCGGTTCGGGTACTGGCAAATCGTCCCGGTACTCGAGCATGTCAAGCCCACCGTGACCATTGAGCACGAAGCCACGCATTGTCGGGGAAACAGTCATTGTCCGTTCTCTCTGTGAAGATGCGCTGCCATTGTCATCGATGCTTCATTGGCTCAACAATATGAAGTCACTCAAACCCCATCAGATCGGCATCGTGCTGGCCGCCTCAGGCTCGCTACTAGTGAGCCTCGACTCGCTCGGCTTTCGACTCACCGAGGAAGGCCCGTGGAACAATGTGTTCTGGCTAGGTGTGTTCATCGCATTGGCGATGCTCGTCTTTGTGCCCATCAGAACCGGACGTTCATTCCCGGCAGTCGCCAGATCTGAGGGATGGATCGTCCTGTTGTCGGGCGCGCTCCAGGCTGCAAGCACCGGGTTCTTCGTACTTGCTATCGACGCTACCGCTGTCTCCAACGTGGTTGCGATTGTCGCGGCGACACCCATGCTCGCCGCCGTTGTGGCTCACTACACCATCAAGGAGAAAACATCGACTCGAACTTGGTTGGCGATCTTCGCTGCTCTGGTAGGAGTCCTGGTGATCGTCTCCGGCTCATTCGGCGGCGGCAACATCGCCGGCGACATCTATGCGGTCTTGGCCATCACAGCCTTTTCCCTCAATCTCACTCTCTGGCGTCGTTTCCCGGAACTCAATCGCCAGGTGGTCATAGGTCTCGGTGGGTTGTTTGTTGCCTTGGTCGCGTTTGTGCCGGCGGACCCGCTGGCTGTCACTACCAACGCCATCATCATCCTCGCCATCCTCGGCCTTCTCACCGGTCCGGCTGGGCGAGTGTCTATTGCGACCTCGACCCGTTACCTACCCGCCGCAGAGGTGGGTCTCTTCACACCGGTGGAGACAATCGCCGCCACCACATGGGCCTGGCTGTTCCTCTCCGAGGTTCCAAAGCCGTCAACGATCATCGGCGGTCTGATCGTGATCGTTGCGGTGACATTCGGTGTTGCTTGGGTACAAGAGCGACGGCCCGTTTCCGCTACTCCGCTCTGATTTCGGGTGTACATTTTCGAGGGTTCCATTGAACAAAACGTTCCAGTGTGCAGGACCGAGGGCGATTGTGACAAACAGCAGCATGGGTGATCGAGCCGTGACGCTGGAGTGGGATGACGGAACATCGTCCGATTTCCACTACATCTGGTTGCGTGACAACTGTGCATGTGCAGATTGCAAACACCCGGATGCATGGGAGCGAACGCTCGACAACGTCGAACTGGACCTCGATGTGCGACCAAGAGCGGTCTCCTTTGACGATTCCTTGAAAATCACTTGGGAAGACGGACACCAGACATCGATGACCGCCGACTGGCTGCGGGGACATCGATATGGGCGAAGCGGGCGCGACTCTCGCCGAGAGAGTCCGATTCTCTGGACGGCCGGGATCGCCACCGACCCGCCGAGCATCAGTCTCTCCGAGATCGACGACGATGAAACCGGTCTGCAACGGTGGCTGACGATGGTTCGGGACTTCGGCTTCACCATTGTGACAGATGTCCCCGCCCGGGTAGGTGCTGTGGTCGAGCTGGCCGAGCGCATTGCCCACATCCAGGAGACCCACTTTGGGCGCGAGTTCCAGGTGATCTCCAAGCCTGACCCCGAGAACCTGGCCTACACCGCGGTCAAGCTGACCGCCCACACGGATGTGGTCAACCGTCGCAACCTGCCGGGTCTTCAATTTCTCCACTGCATCGAATTTGAAGCTGAAGGGGGTGAAAGCATTCTCATTGACGGATTCGAGGCAGCCCGGAGACTCCGCGAACAACATCCGAAAATGCACGATCTCCTGGCCACCGTGGAGATCCCATACATGTTCGTCGACGAAGGTCACGACGTCCGCAACCATCAACGCATCATCAGCGTTGATAGCGACGGAAACCACACAGAGGTGAGATTTCATACGGCCCTTCTTGGCGCAATTGATCTCGATTCAGAAATGATTGAGCCCTTCTACGCCGCCTGGCAGACCTTTGGCCGAATCCTGCGTGACCCCGATCTCGAGTACGTCTTCAAGATGGAGGCGGGCGACTGCCAGGTGTTCGACAACCGAAGGGTGCTCCATGCTCGCGCTGCTTTCGATCCGAACACCGGCCCCAGGCACCTTCAAGGCACCGATGTTGAGCGCGACGATTTCATGAGCCGTCTCCGCGTGCTCGAGCGCGACGGGAGAGAATTTCG
>CAXMOW010000075.1:0-4289 GCA_964195235.1 uncultured Acidimicrobiia bacterium
GAAGACTTGGCACGTCCTCGTAGCCGAGATCCTCCGAAGGAACACCCTGCCCTCCACTCGTCCGTGCGCCCACCGCCCCCGGTCGGACCAGCCCCGGCATGGCCGAGAGGTCGTCTCTCATGATTATGAAATGAAGACTCCTCAAAAGTGCCGAGCTGTACTCAAAGTGAGGATCGTTTGTCAGCTGACTTACATAGGTCGCAGCGTCTAGATAGTTACTCACTGCGTTGCAGTCGACATCAGAGGCTTCCAGGCAGGTTGACCCCTCGATCAATGAGACGACATCGTCAAGACTGACCTTGTGGCCCTCGATGGCGGTCGAAGCCTGGACGTTTCGTGCGAGAACGTCACGGTAGAGGTGGGCGCTCCAGGGCAGCGCTTCACGCAGCATGAATCGGAGATGATCACGCGTCTGGTTAATCAAACCGACTACGTCTTCCGCTTGGTCATCGAGGATCGGCGCGGCAAGCAACAATCCAACACTCCTCCGGTAAGTTTAAGAGTATTATATAGGAAGGTATTTCTCTTTTAAAGAGAAATACCTTTTGAAACAGTGCTACAAGCGCTTATTTCGGCGAATTTCAGCCCGATTCGGCTCAGTCCCTGATGCGATGTTTGATCATTTGTGAGCAGATGCAACGCCGAATTGTCGCAATCGGATGATGGTCGTATGAAGCATATGGCCTATACATTCCAAGGTTCTTTTGCCGATTAGTAAAGATGTCCATAGCACGAGGGGCGAGTGGGGCCCGAGACAAGCGACGCTCCCGATTTGATCGAGCGCTGGTCGTCACTCTCGTCGCCGGCGTTGGACTTCTTCTTCTCATCGGCCTGGTCTTCTCGATTGCGAATAGCAGCCGGCAGATCACTACCAATGCCACCGCGCTTCACCACGCCGACGAGACGCTCCGCGCCGCGACAGTGGCACGTGCCCAAATCGGATTGGCTGTCCACCTGGCCGCGGTCGACCAAGCCTTTGGGACTTACTCGGCACAGGCGATCGATGTTTCCGTGTCGGAGGCTGAAACCGCCTTGGTCGACATGATGACTGGCTACGGAGAGCTCCAAGCCGGGGGGATGTTTGACGGGGAGAGTTTTGGTTCGAGTGTCGAGACCTTTGAAGAGACGGCGGGTGATGTCATCAACAGTCTTATCACCCGTGACACTGATGTCGCCCGTTCTGCTGCGGAGGCGCTCGACACGGAATTTCTGACCCTGGTGGCACAACTCGAGGGTGTCAGGGGCGTGCTCGCAATTTCGGTCGCCGACTCGGACGCGTTTCTGGGAGTCGTCGGCAACGTCGCCGGCTTCCTGGTGGCGTTCCTCGTTCCGGCTGCAGTTATTTTCGTTTACCGCGAACTCCTTGTCCGCCAACATCGACAAAGAGAGCTAGAAGGCCGCCTCGATTCGGAACGGGAGTTAGGCCGAGCCCGCGAAGAGTTCATAGCGAACGCATCTCACGAGTTGAGGACTCCTTTGACCGGAATAACAGGGCTAGCGATGCTGCTCGCCGAGGATCCAGCCATATCAGAATCAGACGGCGCTTCCGAACTCCTGAACCTGATCATCTCAGAGTCCGGTGACCTTGCCAGGATGATCGAAGACCTACTCACCACCGCCCGACTCGACGCTGGAGCCCTCCACTACAACTTCGAAGACATCGAGATCAACGATGAAGTCTCCGAGGTGGTGGAGCCAATGAACCGATCCGGAGCAGAAATCAGCGTCCGATGCGATCCAGGGTTCGTTCGGGCCGACCGGCTGCGAATCCGACAGGTCCTACGGAACCTGTTGTCCAACGCCCAGAAGTACGGCGGCGCAAACATCGAAGTACAGGGCCGAGTCGAAGGGCGAACCTACGTTTGTTCAGTCTCGGATGACGGCCCCGGCATCCCCAGTGAGGTTGCCGATCGGCTGTTCCAACGTTTTGTCCACCAGGGCAATGACACGGCAGTGACCGGGAGCGTTGGTCTCGGCCTGTCCATCGTGCATGCGCTTCTTCAAGGGATGGGCGGAAGCATCACCCACGCCCGCACCGACGGGAAGACCAGGTTTACCGTCAGACTCCCACTTGTCATCGAAACGGAGACGGACCACCCCTCCCAACGCCGTTTCCTAGTTAGTGCCTCCGCCGAGCAAAGCACCGCGATGGAGTCGTTCTCCTCCGATGAAGAGTTGGCCGAGGAGTTCCCGGCTCAACCTCGGGTTTGAGCGAGATGCCAGGGTTTCGACACGGCCGCGCCGCCAGGGCCGTGAGGCATCGGCGGATCCGACGGGTCACAAGTCTCGGGCTATCGGTCCTGTTGATCAGCGCACAGTTCGTCTTTCTTGCTCCCGCTGCCCTGGCAGCGGGTTTCGTCGTGAACTCCACAGGAGACGCAAGTGACGCCGCTCCCGGCGACGGAATCTGCGACACCAGCGGCACCAACAGCCAAGCCGCCACGGAATGCACCTTCCGCGCTGCAATCCAAGAAGCCAACGCCCTCGCCGGCAGCGACGACATCACCTTCAACATGCCTGTCACCGAACCCGGCCATAGCGGGGGTGTTTGGACGTTTTCCCCATCGAGTCAACTAGATCAACTTGTAGACACCGCCATTATTAGCGGCTCCACCCAGCCCGGATACGTGTCTAGCCCAGTCATTCGTCTTGACGGCAATATGACTTCAGGCGCGTCCGGACTGAGACTGGGCGGAACTGCCGACTCATCTCAGATCAATGGCCTGATGATCACCCGTTTTGACATAGACGGCATATTGGTCGCATCCGGCGCCGACGGGATCACCATTTCTGACAACTGGATCGGCTCCGACAACTCCGGTTCCGACACTATGGGCAACGGTGACGACGGCATCGACCTCAACGGAGACAACGCTGTCATCGACGGCAACATTGTCAACCACAGCGGTGACGAGGGCATCGACGTCCGAGGCACAGGCACCACGATCGTCGGAAACTATGTCGGCCTCGAAGCCGACGGAGCCGGCGGAGCCGGCAACTTCGATGTCGGCATTGCCCTCTTCGAACCCAACACCACGATCGGCGGTCCGAATGTTGCTGATCGCAATTTGATCTCAAACAACTGGGAGGCAATTGAGGTCAACACTTCGGGCAACGTCATCCAGGGCAACTACATCGGCACAGACGCCACTGGCCTCCTTGACCGCGGCAACCGCATAGGCGATGGCATCGAGATACAGGTCGGAGACGGAAACCTCGTCGGCGGCACATCGGCCAACGAGGGAAATCTCATCGCTTTCAACCAACTGAACGGTGTCGACGTCACTGGCGGCACGGACAACACAATCGTCGGCAACCGGATCCACTCCAATGGAGGTTTGGGCATCGACCTCGGGTTGGCTGGTGTAACCGCCAACGACGCGGGTGACGGTGACCTCGGTCCCAACGATCTGTTGAACTTCCCGGTGATCACGTCTGCGGTCGAGTCTGGCGGTACCGTTGCTGTGGATTTCGAACTCGATGTTCCCGCCGGCAACTTTCGGATCGAGTTCTTTGCCAACCCCTCGGGGGCCGACCCGACAGGCTACGGCGAGGGTGAGACCTTCGGAACCTTCTACGACGTCGTCGGCCATCCCGGCGGATCGGCCTCCTACAGCACTTCCTTTCCGGGGTCGGCCGGGGACGCCTTCACAGCGACCACCACTGTGGATCAGGGGGCTTCCTTCGCCTCCACCTCAGAGTTCTCGAGCGTCGTCACTGTCGTCGGCAGTGCCACCAACAGTATTTATTACGTGCGGGTGGATGGTGTCGATACGAATTCGGGTTTGTCGAATACTGCTGGTGGGGCGTGGCTGACGATTCAGAAAGCGGCCTCGACGATGGTGGCCGGGGATATGGTGCGGGTCCAGCCGGGCACCTACCCGGAGACGGTGACGCCGCTTAATGCGGGCACGGCAACCGGTCGGATCACCTATCTAGCCGAGGGGGTGGTGGTGGTCGACGGTGGCAATCTGCGCTGCAAGGCGTTCGATCTGGTGGGGACCGGCTATGTGGTGATCGAAGGGTTCGAGATCACCAACCAGCCGGACTGCGGCGGGGCCGATGCGGTGATCGACATCAACAACGCCAACGACGTGACGGTCCGTAACAACATCATCCACGACACCGGTCGAGATGCGGTCTACTTCGGTGGGACCTCGGCCAACGGGCTGGTGGAGAACAATCTGATCTACAACATCGACGATGATGGTTCCACCCCCACCGGGGGCGGTGGCCACACCTTCCGCAACAACACGTTTGCCGGCACCATCGTTGGGTGGGCACTGGAG
>CAXMOW010000076.1:0-4274 GCA_964195235.1 uncultured Acidimicrobiia bacterium
CGATCAGCTGCTCACCTTCGAGTTTGTGTTCCTTCGCATGGGCCGGAATCAGGAAGCGTCTCTGGCCAGCAACGCCCCCCGACATGATGTACGCGGGAGGCTTGTCGTGGATGAAGAGGCCGATCTCCGTTTCATCTACGGTTGCTCTGCCTGACGTCGTATAGTGCATCTGCAACAGCAGGTTCGACCCCTTCTTGACCAGGCGCCCACTGTTGTCTCTGAAGAAATCGGGTTGCCGGCCTGGTGCGAAGCCGCCAACACTCGATCCATTTGCGGAACCGTCTGCCCTTCCCCTGACGGTCTTGTCTGCTGGACTCGCGAGATAGGCGATGACGTGGTGGAGACGTACCGGTAGTCGACGATTCCTGTGGCGGGGATCGACTGGGCGGGCACCGTAAAGGTCATATCCGGCTCGCCCAGGCTGTACTTGGGGTCGTCGAAAGTTAGCGCCGCCAGGGGGTCCTCTTCACCCTCGTCCAGGGGTGCACCGGCGTTGATCCAGTGGACCAACAACTGCTTCTCCTTCGTCGAGAGCCCGGCCGCGCCTTGGATGGGCTTGCCCACATGCGGGTCGATCTGGCCCGGCGGCATGCGGCGGGTCATGACCACCTCTCGCATCATCGGTGACCAACCCTGAACCATTGCATGGCTCGACATTGGCCAGGAAGCGATGCCGCCGGCGTGGTGACAGGTGACGCAGTTGTTCTGCAGGATCGGCGCGATGACCTTCGAATAGGACACGGCGGTTTGCTGATGCCGGTCTCGGCTCGGGAAATTGATGAGGCATCCAGGTGAAGACGGGCTGTCGCCGGCAACCGCCCTGCCGGACAGGGTCGCTTCGAGTGCATCCTTCAGATAGTGATTCTTGGCAACCGGCTTCTGCGACTCGTAGTCCAGCCGATCGTCGATCGGCCCTCGGTAGCGCACGGTCATCGTTTTCGGGTCGATCAGGAATGCTTCGGCGGTCCGATCAACGCCCAGGGACTCGGCCACCAGTTGGGCGTCGTCCACGAGTATCGGGAAGTCGTAGCCGAAGTCGTTGGCTTCCTCGAGGATACTCGCGCGATCGTCTTGCATCTGGGGGTTGAGCATGAAGAACGCAACGTCTCGACTCTCGAACTCGTCTCGAAGCGCCCTCAGCGCATGCACCCCGTTTCGCACGATGGGGCAGCCATTCCCCTGCACGAACAGGACGACGGCCTTCTGATCCCCATACCAACTGAGCTGGTGAAATTTGCCATGCTGATCGAGGAGTGCGAAGTCACCGACTTTGGTCGGATCCGCGGCAGATGCCGCCGACGTGCAGGCTGCGGTAACAATGCAAAGGATGGCGAATCGCAAGGACTTCATGGGAGTCTCCTCCACCGCGAGGGGCGCAAGGGCGGCCAAGCCAGAAGAAGTTATCGTACCTGCCAGTCTTTCGAAGGGCGGCATGTCTAGCCAACCCCGAGCCTCCCAGACGCACCGCCACCGCGCCCCGGGCAACTTCATGCAGTTTCTGATCGATCAGCTTCTGGCCCGACGCAAGGCGCTCACCCTGCTGACCCTGCTCCTGGGAGCCGTCGTTGCATCGGGAATCCAGCACGTAACCACCGACAACAGCGACACCGCCCTGTTGAGCGAAGACGATCCCAATCGAGCAGAGGTCGAACAGGTCCGAAAGGATTTTCCGCGCAGCACGTCGGTCTTGTTTGCTTTCTTGCCCAACACCGCTGACGTCTTCAGCCTCGACGTGCTGCATGCGATGGAGGATCTCACCAACCGGTACAGTGAGGTCGAGTCCGCTGTCGCCGTCGGGTCCCTGCTGAATCAGCGCCTGAACGCCGTCGACGCCGACCGCTTCGATCGAGACTACCTGCTCCCCGATCTCTCGACGCTCAGCCAAGCCGACGCGAACGACATCCGAGGCATCGCACTGGCGGATGACGTTCTTACGAAGACCATGCTTTCACCTGAGGGTGACATGGCACTGGCCGTCATCAAGTACAGAGCAAACGAAGACGACCAGGCCACGCGGCTGAGCATCGGCCGGTCGGTCATCGCGCTGCGGGATTCCCTTCGAGGAGAGCATCCCGGGGTGCCAATCTACGTGATCGGCGGGGTGCTGTTCGAGCTGGAAGGCCATAACGCCCAGCTCAAGGACTCCCGCTACCTGTTCCCGCTCGTCATTGCTGCCTCGATCTTGCTCTTGTGGTTTTGCTTGAAGTCTCTGTTCCTCTCACTCTGCCTATTCAGCCTTGCTGCGGTGACCATCGGCTTGACGCTAGGCACCGTCGGCTGGGCGCAGATTCCGCTCAACCAGATATCGAGTATGGGGCCGTTGGTGGTGTTCATGATTGCCATGGCGGACGGCATTCACATCGTTTCGATCTACTTACAAGGGCGACACAACTCCCTTGGCAAAATCGAAGCGATGCGAGAGAGCCTGGCCGTGAACATCCGGCCCGTCAGCCTCGCCACGGTCACCACCGCGATGGGCTTCTTGAGCCTGAACTACTGTTCTTCGCCGGCGATCTACGGTTTCGGAAACGTGGTGGCGATCGGTGTGTGCTGGGCCTACGTGGTGACCTTGGCCCTGCTACCCACCTTGGCCCTGCTCGCGCCCGGTCGCGAGATCCCCCAGCCCTTGGGCATTCGCGGGCCGATTTCTGGAGTGGGTCAGTTGGTCGCCCAACGCGGCAATGCGCTCTTGTGGGGAAGCCTGGTGCTCATCGTGACCACCCTGGCCCTACTGCCGTTGAACAAGCTGGACTTCAATCAGTTCAGCTTCGTGGACGAGGATTCCGACTTCCATCAGGTCATGGATGCTCTGGCCGAGAAGATTGGAAACGACCAAAGCCTCGTCTACAGCATTGAAAGCGCGGAGTACTACGGCATCACGGAGCCCGCGTTCTTGAATCAAGTCGATGAGTTCTCGATCTGGTTGGAAGATCAGCCGGAAGCAAGTTTCGTCACCAGCTACACCGACCTGCTGAAGAACCTCAACAAGGCGGAGCACGACGACGACGAGAGTTGGAACAAGCTGCCCGTAGACAAGCTGCAAATCATCGACTATCTGGTGGGCTACCAGCTGATTCAAGAGATCGAGCCCCATCTGGAACCCATCTTCAATCCCGACTACTCAGCGATTCGACTCGTAGTTGGCACCTCGAACCTGACCAACCGGGAGCTGCTTCGTTTCAACGAGACGATCGAGCAGTGGGTCGCCGCGAACCTGAATCCGGCGTACGCGGTCAAGCACGGTGACAACAGCATCGTGTTTGCCCGGATGAACCGTTCCGTCTCCGTGGAACTCATGCAGGGTTTCACGCTCAGTTTCGTTCTCATCACGCTGACGCTTCTGATCGGCCTGAAGAGCTTGCGCTACGGGCTACTGAGCATCATGCCGAATCTCTTTCCGGCGACGATCGTGTTCGGATTCTGGGGCCTCTTTGTCGGCGAACTGAGCCCCTACATCCTCATGTTGTTCTCGATCAGCATCGGCCTGGTGGTCGATGACTCCGTGCACATTCTGAGCAAGTACATCAGCGCGAGGCGGGAGGGACAATCACCGGAGTCCGCGGCTCAGTATTCACTCGCGAAGGCAGGGCCAGCGATCACGATCACGACGCTATCTCTCGCTCTTGGAACGGTCATTCTGGTCCTTTCCAGCACCTTCTACTTTCAGAACGTGGCAAAGCTTCTGACTCCGATCATCCTCGTCGCGCTGCTTCTGGACCTACTCTTCCTTCCCCCGCTGCTGATCAAGTTCGACAAGTGGCTGGACCAGCGCGGGCCCATGGGCGTGAGACCGGCGTAGTCCGCGAAAACTCCGTCCAGCCTGAAATCGCTCGACTTTACCTCGCCCGCTAGGATGCCCGGATGACCCTGCTCGCTGGCTTCCTGCGCA
This sequence comes from uncultured Acidimicrobiia bacterium, assembly GCA_964195235.1. Taxonomy (GTDB): domain Bacteria; phylum Actinomycetota; class Acidimicrobiia; order Spongiisociales; family ZC4RG35; genus CAXMPK01. The sequence continues at coordinate 3,890 of CAXMOW010000076.1, forward strand.
GCCTCTTCATCCGTCGAGAGACGCTCATCCTGGGAAATCTCGCCCTGCGTCAGCAACTCGCCACGTACAAGCGCAGCTGCAAGCGGTCTCGCCCGAAGCGTCTGGGCAGGCCCACGATCCCGCGCGAACACATCGAGTTCATCATGCGAATGAGCTGCGACAACCCATCCTAGGGGGAGGACAAGATCAACGAGGAGCTGCGAGTCAAGTTCGGTGTCAGCCATTCCACCAGCACCATTCGCAAGTACATGGCGCGGCGACGACCACGCCATGATGGGCAGAAATGGCGCACGTTCGTCAAGAACCACAGCCACGAGCTTTTTGCCTGCGACTTCATGACGCAGTACACCGCGCTGTTCACGACCGTCTACGTGTTTGTCGTGAT
>CAXMOW010000077.1:0-4171 GCA_964195235.1 uncultured Acidimicrobiia bacterium
CGACTTCTATGCAGTCCTCAGGGCAAGGGAGGCGTTGGAGAATGCTGACGTTGCCCTCCTCATCGTGGACGCCACCGAGGGTGTGACGCATCAAGATCAACGCATCGCCAGCGAGATAGTTACTGCAGGTGCCTCGCTGGTCATCGTCCTCAACAAGTGGGATGCCCTCGGCGACGATCAGCGTGGAATCACAGAGTTGTCGCTTCCTGATCGTTTTGGTTTCGTTTCATGGGCTCCTGCTCTTCGGATGTCAGCTCTGACCGGTGCGCGTGTTGGCCGGTTGGGCTCAGCGATCGAAGCCGTATTGGAGTCGAGAGAGACTCGGATCTCGACAGGTCGTTTGAATCGGGACATTCGGGCCTGGGCTGGAGCTCACCCGCCCCCGGTTCGAAAAGGGCGTCGGCCCAAGCTTCACTATGGGGTGCAAGCGGGAACGGCTCCTCCCACGTTTGTAGTCTTTATCTCAGGCGGCGACCTCGGCGAGGACTACCTGCGTTATCTGGAGAACAAGCTCCGCGATGCATACGACTTTGTGGGAAGCCCGATCCACTTCGTCACCCGAAGCCGCGCTCGGCGATGAGTACCTCTGGCCCGCCCCCGGACGACGAGCTGAGGACACCGATCAGCTTCAAGCTGATGGTCGGACTAGCAGCATTGTATCTGGGGTGGCGTCTGGTGCAGGGGGTCGCCTGGCTGTACCAATTGGTGTTTTCCCAATGACCGGCTGGTCCAGCGAGAGTGCCGTTCCAACAGTGATAGGTTGGAGCCGGAGCGACAACCAATTGCCTGAACATCCGTATCGCTGGCTATTCACGGCTCTGTTCGCGCTTCTGACGTTATTTGCATCCGTTGGCATTGTGGTTGGTCGCTGGACCCATGACACGCTGTTCGACACCGACGCATAGCTTGAGGTGGTGGGGCCGATCAGTAGCGGTCCCCTGGTGTCGGATGCTCTCACCAACGCTGTGTCGTGGGGGAAATCTTCATTGCGGACTGGATACCCGAGGCGGTGGATCACGTTCGACAAGGCTGGCAACTCGGCCTGGGCGACAGGGAAGACTGGTTGGAAGTCATACGCGCTGCTCAGAACCCGGACAGCCAGGAGGCTCTCCTGAAGATCGCCGCACCAACTCATGAGTGGTTTTTCTCTGAGATGTCTCAATCAGCGGACGTCATCGCGTATCAAGAGATCGCAGACGAACACTCTTCGTGGCTTCCCGATGACCATGAGGAGATCGCTCGAGATCTCTTCGAGTCGTTCGTACCGGATTCAGTTTGAGGCCGAGGACTGTGGCCGGGGGGACTACAGCTTGGACCAGCTTGAGGGTTTAGCGTCCCATTTCGAAGTCAGCATCTCCGTAAGGGCTCTCCAACGGACACGCGAGTCCATGGAGGAGCTTCCCAATCCGGAACATCTTCCCGATCATGAATACGAAGGCTCGATGACAATACCGGGTAACGGGCTCGACATCGCTGCGATGTTCGAAGCCTTGCTAGACGACGAGCAGCAACTTTGACCGATCCACTAGCAACACCTTCGAGTGTCATGTCCGACGCATGCGATCCTCAGTCTCCTGACCAGGGTCGTTGGTGTATTGCAAACCGTATGCAAACTGTCCTCGTCCGCGGAGGATACGTAGCCCGACCGAGAGCCGGTCGTGTTGCCGAGACCAGAATACCCGGCCAAACCGAGCGGAGCCAGCCCTTTCAGGCCGCTTCCTATGAAAAAGGCCGCAACCTCACCAAACGGCGACGTAATCAGATGCCCTAGCTCATGGTTGCCGAGGTCGAAAGAGCCGAGCAAGGGAATCCGATTGCCGACAACGAAATCCTTCCACAGCGGCGCCACAGCCACATTGCCGCGAGACCTTCGTTCCAATGAGTTCGCCAATCCTTACCTAGGTGTCGGCTTTTTCGTCTCACTACCTGAGTTGGGAAGCGGACGATAAGCGGTCTTCTGCCCTTCCAAGGATCACCCTCCGCGCGTATCGGGTATGGTCCGGGTATATCGAGGTTCGACTAACGCTGGAGGACGCTTCGTGACTAAGACCACTTCTTATTTCGGCACGCCGCCGCTACGTGGATTTCCATCATTGCTGATGGCCATGGCGATGGTCGCGTCGATGTTGCCTTTTGCCATCGCTACCGCCTCGCCGGCGCTGGCGGCGCCGGTTGTCGTTGCCTCAGATCTCACAGGTGCGGCGCCCGTCAACCTTTTGAGCTTCACAGACGACCCTGCTATTCCCTTTACCAGCCCTGGTGACGGATTCAACGTATTCCAGCGCGGCGTCTCGCCAACGATTCCGTTCACAGTTCTCGATGATTCAATCTCGATATTCCCCTCTGACACACAGGGCATCATTGACGAGACCGACCCTGCCCCGTTCTTCGGCATCGTCGACACCGACAATGGTGACACCGGCGGTGCTGCGGTTGTGGCGACCTGGGTGTTTGACATCTCGGGAGCGAGCGACCTCTCCGTCAGCATCGACCTGGGAGCGATGGGAGATTTCGAGGCGGCTACTGACTCCTTCGAGTTTGCTTACTCGATCGATGCCGGGGCTTCGGCGCCGCTCTGGTCGCTGACAACCGATGAGGCTACTTCGCGCAGTTACACGATGGCTGGTGGTGCCGTTGTCAACCTCAGCGATCCACTCAATCTGGGTCTTGTTGAGTTGTCGAACGTGTTACAAACAATCGCGGCACCGATCGCCGGCACCGGCAGCGCGCTCACCTTCACCATCACCGCAGACACCAACGGTGGCGACGAGGCGGTCGTGTTCCGCAACATCGTGATCACCAGTGACGATGGCGGAACCGGTGGTCCGGCGGTTGGCGATCTGGTAATCACCGAGGTGATGCAGAACCCCTCCGCAGTTTCCGACAGCGCCGGTGAGTGGTTTGAGATCAAGAACGTGTCGGCCGCACCCATCGATCTCGACGGCTGGACCATCTCCGACGACGGCACCAACACCCATGTCATCGCGAGCACGGTCGTCGTCCCCGCGGGCGACTATGTCGTGTTGGGCCGCAACGCCGATTCGGGAGCCAACGGCGGCGTTACCGTCAACTACGAGTACTCGAGCTATGTCCTGGCCAACGGCGATGACGAGGTCATCCTCACCAGCCCCGACGCGGTGGAGTTCGATCGCATCGAATACGACGGCGGAGCCACTTGGCCCGATCCCACCGGCGCCTCCATGAATCTTGATCCGCCTTTTGTCGATGTCACGTCGAACGACGACGGTGCCAATTGGTGCGAAGCCACTGCGACCTACGGTGCCGGCGACCGGGGAACGCCCGGGGCCGACAACACCACCTGCGACCTGCCCGTCGTCCCCGCCTTCATTCACGACATCCAGGGGAGCGGGCCATCGGTCGCCATCAGTGGTCCGGTACTCGTCCAGGCCATCGTCACCAGCTTGTTCGAGCGAGACGATGCACTCGACGGCTTCTTCCTCCAGGAGGAAGACGCCGACGTCGACGCCGACTCAGCAACGTCAGAGGGCATCTTCGTGTTCTGTCGTGGCAACTGTCCGGTCAGCCTCCAGCCTGGCGATCTAGCCACCGTCACCGGTTCGGCGACCGACTTCTTCGGCATGAGCCAGATCGACATGACGAGCGGTTCGGTTGTCGTTGACAGCTCAGGCAACACAATTCCAACGGCCAGTACGGTCGACCTGCCGGCGACAGCCAGCACTTTGGCCGAATCGACCTTTGAAAACGTCGAGGGCATGGTTGTGTCATTCCCTGACACGCTGGTGGTGAGCGAGTACTTCCAGCTGGCCCGGTTCGGCCAGATCGTGCTGACCGAGTCATCGCGACCCTTCCAGTTCACCCACGACAACGCTCCCAGCGTTGCCGGCTTTGCCGCCTTCCTCGATGATCTGGCCAAGCGGCGGATCATCCTGGATGACGACAGCAACGACAACAACGACGCCATTTCCGACGGACCCGACGAGGCGTACTACTACCCCGAGGGTGGACTGTCGGTCGGCAACAGGTTCCGGGGTGGAGACACGATCACCAACCTGACCGGCGTGATGCATTGGAGCTTCGCCGGTTCATCGGGGACTGATGCTTGGCGGATACGGCCCATTCCCCAGGTGTTTGACTACACGTTCACTTCGGTCAATCCCGAGCCGGCCTCACCGGCCGACGTCGGCGGATC
>CAXMOW010000078.1:0-4057 GCA_964195235.1 uncultured Acidimicrobiia bacterium
TCCCGGGAGGTGGCCTTCACGTGGAATCGTAAGCGGTACCTCGGGTACTACGGCGACAGCATCGCTTCGGCCCTCGCCTCCAACGGCATCAGGGTTCTCTCCCGAAGCTTCAAGTATCACCGGCCCCGCGGGATACTCACGGCGACCTACCACGACCCCAACGCCATGGTCCAGGTCGGTGACGACCCCAATGTTCGCGGCGCTCACCGTCTCGTCGAAGAGGGTATGACCATTACCTCCCAGAACACATGGCCATCGCTCGACTTCGACGTGAAGACCGCCAACCGGGTGATCGCTCGGTTCCTCTCCCCCGGCTTCTACTACAAGACCTTCATTTCCCCGCGCTGGTTGTGGCCTTGGTATCAGAAGGTGTTGTCGAGGTTTGTCGCGGGTGGGTCGGTGAATCCTCACCATCGAGCCGCCCTATTCGATCATCGCTTTGCCCACCCCGACGTCCTCATCGCGGGCAGTGGGCCCGCCGGAATGGCGGCGGCGATCGCAGCAGCGGATGCCGGTGCATCAGTCATCCTTGCGGAGGAGGAACACCAGATCGGCGGGCACCTTCGGTGGGGTAGCGCCGAAGACCTGGAGAATCTCAACGAACTTCGCATCGGCATCCTGACACGCTCCAATATCGAGGTGATGACCGATGCTGTCGTCACCGGTCGGTATGACCACAACTGGATTTCGATCGTGCAACGTTCAATGGATCATGTTGAGGAGCGACTCGTCCAGGCCCGGGCCAAAACTCTGGTCGTCGCCGCCGGAACTCTGGAACGACCGTACATCTTTGAAGGCAACGATTTGCCGGGGGTGATGTTGTCGACAGCGGTTCGCCGGCTCATCGGCCTCTACGGAATCCGACCAGGGACCCGTGCTGTGGTCTTGACGGCCAATGGCTCCGGTGATGCCGTCGTTGCCGATCTGGAACGAGTCGGCGTAGAGATCGTCAAAACCCTCGATGCGAGGAAAGGCGAAACGGTGGTGACCGCAATGGGTGGCAAGGGTGTCAAACAGGTGATCGACTCATCGGGACAGACCCATTCGGTAGATCTCCTGGTCACCGCAACAGGCTGGACCACACCGACCGCGCTCCTCAACATGGCCGGAGACCGACCCGCATACAACACACGGGCGGCCCGGTATCTGCCAGCGACGCTCCCCGACAACGTGATGGCAACGGGCGGCATAGTGGGAGACGGCACCACTCAGGACCTCATTGACCATGGATCGGCCACCGGCGCTGAAGCTGCTCGCCGGGCGGTCGGCGACGATCCATCAGGGATTCCCGACCTGTTGGTTGGGGACCACCCCGAGTTGTACCGAAGCTCGACGCATGGCTTCGTCGACTTCTCCGAGGATGTGACGTCGAAGGACCTGATGTCCGCCGCATCGGAGGGTTATGACTCAATGGAACTAGCCAAGCGATACACCACAGTTGGGATGGGTCCGGTACAGGGAAAGGTCGAAGCGGTCAATGCGGTTGCCGTCCACGGCGAGGCGATCGGAGCCAGTCTCCTCGAGACATCAACAACCACCTGGAGACCCCCATACGCTCCGGTTCGACTCGGGACGCTGGCCGGTCGCAAATACGAACCGGTTCGCTACTCGGCCTTGCAGCCTTGGCACGAGGCCAACAACGCCACTCCACTCCTGGCTGGGCAATGGGTCAGACCCGACCATTACGGCGACCCGACTGCCGAAGTCAAGACAGTGCGCGAGGGTGTCGGGATCATCGATGTCAGCCCGCTCGGAAAAATCGACCTACGGGGGGCCGACGTTCCAAAGCTCCTGGAATTCGTTTATGTGAACAGCTGGTCGAACCTCGATGTGGGCAAGGTCCGATACGGGATCATGTGCGCCGAAGACGGTGTGATCATGGACGATGGGGTTACGGGCCGTCTCGGCCCCGACCACTATTTGATGACCACAACCTCCGGGGGAGCAGGGCAGGTCTGGAACTGGCTTGACGACTGGCTGCAAACCGGATTCCCAGAATGGGACGTGAAGCTGACCGCAGTCACCGACGGCTGGGCCTCGATAAACGTGGCCGGCCCGAGCTGGCGAGAGCTAGTCAGTCGCGTCACCGACATGGACCTCAGCTCTGACTCCTTTGGGTACATGGAAGTACGCACCGGGACCGTGGCAGACATCCCCAATTGCTTCATCTGGAGGATCGGGTTCACCGGAGAACTCTCTTACGAAATCCACATTCCTGCCAACCACGGTCTGGTGACATGGGAGGCGCTCCTCGAAAGAGGTGCCGAACTCGGAGTCAAGCCATTTGGCGTTGAGGCGCAACGGATCATGCGTCTCGAGAAAGGTCACTTCATCGTGGGCCAGGACACCGACGGACTCACCAAGGGATATGGCGTCGGTGTGGATTGGGCAATCAAGATGGACAAAACCGACTTCGCCGGCAAGCCAGAACTCGCATTCCAAGCTGAGAGTGGCGAATACCCACGTCTGGTCGCGATCCAAACCGAGAACCCAAGCATCGTCCCGCCTGAAGCAAGCCAGATCATCGATGGCGATGCGAACATCATCGGTCGAATCACCTCAAGTCGAATGTCACCGACCCTGGATCGATCGATCTGTCTGGGTCAGGTCGACCCAGACCACGCCGCTCCCGGCCACACGCTCAGCGTCAGGTTTCCCAGTGGCTCCACAGTCCGGGCACGCGTCATGGAGCATCACGCCCACTTCGACCCGGAAGGGGCCCGACTTCGTGTCTGAGCTCACTCTCACCGACGTCGGCCACGAGCCGAAATGGCGCACCTTTGTCGAGCCGGCCAGAGGGCGTCTGGCATGGTCGGTCACCCCCGGGGAGTGGACCGCCATCGGCTACAAGCCGAATGGAGAAGTGGTTGACCTGACCTCAGTCCGCGCCATGTTCCGGCTAACCGGTGACCGATCGGCTGACCTCCTCAACAAGATCTGTGCCCTCAACCTCAATGACGATGTGTTTCCTAATGGCTCGTCGGGCCGCACCTTGGTCGCCGAGGTCGCTACGGAGTTAGTCAGAGACGATCAGGATGAGACTGTCTCCTTCCTCATTCTCCCGTCACGATCGTTTGGTCGGTATATGGAGGACACTCTCCGCGACGCCGGGCAGGAGTTCGGTCTGGTCTGAGAGGAATCGACACAAACGGAGCTGTCACTCAGCTGACGCCACCCCAGTTGTTGGCAATGCGGGTTCCTTGGTGGAAGTGGATACGCCACCCGTCGTCCCCTTTGACCCACAGAGATGACCGTCTTGCCTCGTCACCTGATTGGCCGATCGACCGGTAGGTCACCAGCACGGTGTCTTCGGAGATAGTTCGAATTTCGAAATCGCGGATGATCACCTCTCCGGAGACCTCTTGGCTCATCGTCTCGACAATCATCTGACGGTCGTAGACACGTCCAGAGCTGCCTAATTCGATGAACTCGGGATGGAGCAAGGCTTCCAGTCTTTCACGCGATTGTCGGACAGCCGGGTCAACCAGCGCGGATTCGAGATCAAAGAGTTCCTCGCGCCGCCCGGCCTTATTCCTGAGCACCCCAAGACTTGCTCTCATGAATTTGCTCCTGAGATGTCCATAGCTGGGTTTTCGGCAAGAAGGCCGGCGGAGTTGAGAGGTCAAACGAACCCTGTGCGGGTGCACCCTCCGGGTTGACTTGATCGACTGCGAGACGAGTGTTGCCACCGCCATGTATTGGTATTACTTCGTCTGCAAATAACCGGGTCTGAGTGTGTGCCGGTTCAGGGGTGTAACACTCGCCTCAGGTCGAATTCTTGGCTGGTGGCGGCGAAGGTTCGTGGCGTGGACAGGCTCCGGACGACAGATCTTTCACCGTGGTGATAACTTCCCGCGCACCGATGACTGAAGATAGAAGAGAACGGCGTGGACGGCGAGGCGGTCGTGAACGCCAGGCGGAAGCCCCCGGTCTCACGCAGGTGCCTTGGAAGCAGCCGACTCGCCACTTCTCACCAACTGATCTCGCGACCGAGGACCAGATTGAGGTCATTCACGAGACGTCGCTGCAAATCCTCGAAGAGATTGGGATGGATTTC
>CAXMOW010000079.1:0-563 GCA_964195235.1 uncultured Acidimicrobiia bacterium
CCCAAGACACACCACCAGATAGGTCGAGATGGCCTTCTGGGCACGGTTCATCATGCGATTGACCATCACCGAGGCGTTGCCGATGCTCACCCCCATGACGTCGGCGATCTCTGCGCTGGTCAGCTCCTGGCGAACGGAGAGATCCAGAACTGTATAGGTGCGCTCATCGAGGGACGCCGCTGCGGCCCACACCAAGTCAGCGACATCGGCCACCCGCGCCGCCTCTTCTGAATCGTGAAAGGGACCGAGCTTGACGTACCTGTCGAGCGATCCGGGAGTCTCGTCACCCGACGCGGTCTCCGATTTTGCGGAGCGGTTCGCATGCTCGATTCGGTTGACTGCCTTGGTTCGGGCGATCGTGTACAGCCACGCCCGGAAACGATCGGGGTCTTCGATCCGGTCGACTCGTTGCATGGCGCTGACAAACGTGTCCTTGGTAACATCTGCAGCCAGCCCCGGATTCATCGTCATCCGGCTCAGGTAGTCGTAGACCTTCCCAAAGTAGCGCTCGTACAGCGCGCCAAAAGCCTCGAGATCTCCGTGCTTTGCCAAACCTGCCAGTT
>CAXMOW010000079.1:573-4044 GCA_964195235.1 uncultured Acidimicrobiia bacterium
CCGTGATGGTCATAACTGTCCACCAAACTGACGGTCGCTCCTGTCGGTGAGGCATAGCTGAAGGTGGGCCACCGTTATGGCTGCAGCTATTTCAGTTCGGCTGCGCATGCTGTCTGCCTTGAGTCCGCCGCGTAATCGGATCCATCTAATCATCTGAAAATTACAATCGTGTGTTTATCGTCTTGTGGATATGGCTGGGATTGGCACGTCGGGGAATCGCGATATCGGATCGAGCCTGAACCGCTTGATCTTTCCGACAGTGGTGCTGGGCGTTGTCGGTGGTCTCCTAGCCGGCTATCTGATCGGTATCTCAGCCCCCGGATTTGGGTTCGCGGAGGCGGCTGCGATCTTGATTGGACTGGTAGTTCTCACTGTCGGTGTCAGGTCGCTACGGCAGCTACGTCGCCGCACCCAGCTGCTCGTTGACCATCTCGGAAATATCGAGCAGGCAACCATTCGTCTCGCCGATGAGGACCTCCCACAGCTCGTAAAGGCGTTGGGGAGACCAGAGCCTTCACTTGAGATAATTCCTCCGTTGGGACTTGCTCATGACGGCCCTTCCGAGGTCAAGGATCTGACCAACGCCCTTGAGGAGCTTCGGCTGTCACTCGAGGAAGTTGCGTGGAAGCAGATGGTTGCACTCAAGGGTGGCGTCTCGAGCATGATCGTGACGCTGGCCAAACGCAGTGCTTCGCTCGTCGATCGCCAGCTGGCGTTACTGGATCAGCTGGAGTCACGCGAGGAGGACCCACAGGCCCTGCATGCGTTCTACCAGATCGACCACTTTGCTTCACGGATGCGTAGGAATGCTGAAAGTCTGGTGGTTCTGGCCGGTGAGCAGTCGCCCCGGGTGTGGGCCAAGTCGATGGACTTGTCCGAAGTCATACGTGCAGCAATCGGCGAGGTCGAAGACTACGAGCGGATCGAGATCATGGGGGTTGAGTCGGCGCAGCTTGCGGGCGGCGCGGTGACTGATATTGCCCACCTTCTTGCCGAGCTACTCGAGAACGCGACTCAGTTTTCGCCACCCAACGAGCCGGTGAAGATCAGCGCATTATTCGACCTCGACATGTGTCGTATAAACATCACCGATCGCGGTGTGGGCATGACCAACGAGAAGATCGCAGAACTCAATGAGATCCTCGCCAATCCGCCTGCTCTCGGCCTCAATCTGAAGCCGACAATGGGTGTCTACGTTGTTTCCAAGCTGGCCGCGCGACACGGAGTCAACGTCGAGCTGGCCGCGGGGATCCCTGGGCTCACGGCCAGGGTGAACTTGCCTCAAAATCTTCTCGAACGAGGGATCAAGATGCGGCCGTCGATGTGGGCGACGTCCAGGTTCACCCGAGATCCCGAGCCGAGGGAGCCGGCAGAGCTGGTGACCCACTCCGATCGCGACACCTCCGGGGTGCTTGCCTCGGCTACTCATCCGCCCGGTCGGAGCGGCTCGCATGTAGTGGACCTCACCAATCCCGCAATGGTTAGTGAGGACGCCGTTGACATCGACGAGAGCGAGCTTCCGGTGCGGTCGCCAGGTCGAGCATTCACGGCTCACGCCGATCGCGTGGTTGCCGAGGTGGGAGTCGAAGGCGCCGCCCAGATCCAATCGGCCCTTGCTGACTTCGATCGAGGGCGGCAAGCTGCGCAGGATCGGGAAGACGCCACTGATCCGATCGAATCCAAAGACCCGGAGGTGCAGCCATGATCGAGGCGGCAAACAATCTCGACTGGCTCGTCCAGCGTTTGTGCGAGACGGTTCCTGGCATCAGACAAGCCGTTGTCGTTTCGTCCGATGGCCTTCCCCTGGCCAAGTCGGAAGGCGTTGACCAGGAGTCTGCGGACCGTTTAGCTGCAGTGTCGTCGGGAATGATTGGGTTGGCCTACGGCTCCGCTGGTCAGTTTGGGGCTGGCGCGGTTTCCAACGTGATCGTCGAGATGGAGCATGGCTGGCTGTTTATCACGGGGATCCGTGGTGGCTCGTTGATCTGCTGCTTCACAGAGAGGGACGTCTCCATGTCCTCGATAGCCTTCGAAATGTCGATTTTCGTCCAACGGGTCGGTCAGACCATCACACCCTCGGTGCGGGACGAGCTGAAGTCGAAGCTCGTCGGATCGGCGTGACCACCAACGTTGGATCTCATCAGAGCGGGCGTCTAGTCCGCCCTTATGCAATCACAGGTGGCCGAGTCGGTAATGAGTTGAGCCCCATGGCGCTCGAAGCTCTGGTGACGGCTACCCCGGGCGGCGCTCAGATGATCGATCATCTCGCCTACGAGCGCGCCGAGATCGTGAGGCTGACTGAGTCGCCAACCGCAGTCGTCGAGATCGCGGCCCTCCTCGAGGTCCCGATTGGTGTGGTGCGAGTGCTTGTCGACGACCTCGTCGAAATCGGGGCTGTGAATGTGGCGGGTCCCACTGTCGACTCATTTGATTCTGATGGTGAGGACTACCCCGACCTACTGCAAAGGCTTCTGGATGGAATCAAAGCTCTCTGACACCCCGCCCCTACCGGTCAAGATTGTGGTCGCCGGTGGCTTCGGAGTTGGCAAGACCACGTTCGTGGGAGCGATTTCGGAGATAGAGCCGCTCCGTAGCGAGGCCATCATCACCGAGGCCAGCTCGAATGTCGACTCTCTCTCGATCGACTCTGAGAAGACGATGACCACGGTTGCCATGGACTTTGGTCGGATCAGCCTCCACAACGGGTTGATTCTCTACCTATTCGGCACGCCAGGCCAGAACAGGTTCCACTTCATGTGGAACGAACTGGCTCGAGGCGCCGTCGGCGCAGTTGTCTTGGTTGACACGAGGCAGATCGAGGCGTGCTTTCCCGCGATCGATTTTTTCGAGGCGCGTGGGACCCCAATCGCTGTCGTCGTCAACACCTTCGATGGCATCAAGCGACATAGGCTCGCGCAGGTGAGGACGGCGTTACGTGTGAAGCCGGACGTTCCCATGATGTACTGCGACGCACGGGTCAGGGTCGACGTCCAGCGGGCTTTGATCGCTGTGACCGAACACGCCCTGACCGCTGCGCGGGCCCAAGACGAAAGCCAAAGCCGACCCGATCAGACGATTAGCGAGTTGAGCCAAGACGAGGATGAGGAGGCAGCCGGTCTCGCTCCGCCTTCTCCGATGGCATCGTCGCCACAATGACAAGACGCAGAACGTGACCGTCTCAGGGTTAGCATCGACGGGGATGGATGTCTCGTCGTTGATCGAGTTCGCCGTCTCGGCCACAGAGTCGAGGGACGTGGAAATCACCTCGGTCGACGAGGCAAACGTGACTCCGGCTGCTGTGGCGGGCTTAATGCCAATCCTCATCGAGCTGACCGAGATTGCCGGCGAGTTCTGCGATGACGACGAGAGCCTCTGCCTCGAGGGACGGCTCGGCGACAGCGGCTATCAGCTGATGCTCGGAGGCTGGGGCAGGTTGGTTCCAGCGAATCTGCTGGACGCTTTGAACCGCGC
>CAXMOW010000080.1:0-3491 GCA_964195235.1 uncultured Acidimicrobiia bacterium
ACCGAATATCAGAGGGCCATCTCTGGCTTGGAAACCCCGATCACCAGGCTGGTGGCCGAATTAGGTGAGATTGCCGAGGGCTTAGATGATCCCCAGTTCGATTCGATCGTTGCGGATGTTGAGTTAACCCTTGATGAGTTGAAGGATGCCGCTGCCGGCTCGGTTGAGCCAGCAATGTCGTTTAGCCGGCTTGTCGGAGACATTTCGGCTTTGGGAATCGACCTGTTCGCTTACGGGGCGCTCGATTGTGATCAGCTCACGGCAACCATCTCGTGAGGGTGTTGTCAGTCTGCGAGGCGTCCAGCGACGTCTCCATTGAGAAGTCGGATAGGAGAACCGAATGAGAGCAACGTGGTCAACACGGTTTCGCAAGGAGTGGTGGCTGATCCTTGGCGTGTCCCTGACGATTGGAGCCTGCTTTGCCGGGGGTCAAAGTCATGATGAAGACGGACATGGTGCTGTTGGCTTCGCAGAAGACGGTGCTTGGGTCAACGTCTACTTCTCGTTCGAGACTACGCCTGCGGAGATCGAAGAAGTGACCGCGGTGGTGGAGGATCTCGCTTCGGACATCTCCCCGGACCTTCAACAACCCCAGTTCGTTTTCGATATCGATCCTGCGCACTTAGACGCTATCGAAGAGTGCTACTCGTGGGCAGCCCCACAGATGTGGATAGCCACATCCAGTCTCTCCATCGACGAGAGCCAGGCGATCGTTGACGCCATTGAATCATTCCCACAGGTCGTCGCCCTGGCCGCTCCCGGTCTTGAGACCGATCTCGACACCCCTTCCGAAACGGGAGAAGAAGAGGCCTACATCGAGTGTGAGTCCAAAGCGATGCACATCTACCTCGCCGAAGAAGGGAACCTTGAGGCTGTCGCCGCCGAAGCGAGACCGCTGCCTGGAGTGATTGCCACCGGCCAAAATGTGTCACACGAAGACACGTCGCTTCCCGACTTCTCCGAATTCCCGGATGCTCAAGAGTGTTACGCGCCACTGTTCTTCGAAGTTCTTGTCGTATTCGATCAAGACGGTGAGACACTGACCGGTGACGTCATCGAGGCGCTTTCCAAAACGACCGGAATCGTTGGCTTCGGAGGCTGGCATGTCCCCGAGGAGCTGGACCCGACGCTGGGATTTGAAGAAGAAATCGATTGGCATGCCTGCGGTCAACTAGAGCTTTCCGTGGAGTTGGCTGCTGACATAAACGACGAGGATGCCGGGCTAGTGGCCGCCCGTGCGTTGGGTATCGAAGGTGTGGCCGATGTCAACCTCGAACTGGTGGACTTCGAATCGATCGAGCCGTGCGAAACGGTCGAGTATGAGGACGGCTCGCACGGTGATTGCTTCACGCCCACCAATTACATGGTCATTTACCGTGGTGATGCTGAACTCGCCTCAGATGAGATCATCGCCGGAGAACTCTGTGAACTGCCCGGGGTCATGTGGATCTCCGTTCCTCTCGAGTTCTTCGACCCGTATCTGACCTGCGGTCGTCTAGAGCTCGACGTCTACTTCGATCTAGAAACCCACGATGATCTGATCGATGCCGCCATCAGTCAGATCCTCTCGATGGGTGGAGTGATCACAGCGGCGTCGTGGTCTGTCGAGGAGGCGCTCCCAGCCCTGGAAACTGTCATCGGCTCTCGGGATCCCCAGGCGTGCGATCCCGAGAGATCGAGAGTGATCAACGCATCCCTGTCACGGATGACGGAACCAGAGGCTCGAGTCCTGGCCGACGAGATAGGCGACCTGGACGGCGTGGTTTCAGTAGGCGGTAACGCAGTTGGCCGTCAAGCTTGGGAACCTTCGATTTGCGGCCGCCTCGGGGTGTCAATCCATATCCGGAATACGGCAAGTGATGAGCAGCGTGAGGATCTCTACGACCTATTCCGAGGTCGAGCCGATGTCATGGCGGTCGTGGTCGAAGAGTCATGGCCCGGCGACAACACGGCATGGGTTCAAGTCCTGTTCAGCACCGATACGGCGCCTTCGGACCTGCATGAAATGGCACAAGCGGCTTCTTCATTGTCCGGTGTCGATGAAGCCGAGGCGAACGACTGGCCCTGGGAAGAGTTCATCCCCTGACCGCTCCACCCTCGAAGTAAACAAGACAGTGGAACATACCTCGACGACCCCCAACCCTCCCTCCATAACCGGCATTATGTGCGGTCCGCGATGCCCTGTGACAGCCGCCCATAAGTACCGTTATGTACGCCTCACTGCGGCAACCACTGGTGCCAGCCCCTCGATGATTTCGTCCTGATCTCCGGCTCCCATGACCTCGACACGAGTGAATCCCATCTCGGCAAATCGACTGAACGTGTCGATGATCTGCTCCACGGAGCCAAGGATCGGGTCATCTTCGGCTAAGACTCCTGTGGGGTCCTTGCCCGGAGCGGCGACAACCACGCCGATCGATCTTTCGATTGAAGCCGGGTCCCGACCTGACTCCTCGCACATATCCTCGAACTGCTGAAGAAGGTCTCGGAATGCCTCGGGTTGACTGCTGAAGGTGGCATACGCGCTCCAGATGTCGGCGTGCTCACAGGCGAGCCGCATCGTCCGGGGTTTGTGACCGCCTAGCAGAAGCGGGATTATCGGGTTGCCCTCTGGCCGTGGAGTCATGACGAGGCCGTTTGTCCGATGGAAGCGGCCATCAAAAGTAGCATCGCCGTCGCTTCGTAGCGCAGTGATGATGGCCAACGCCTCCTCGTATCGGGACACCGTGTAGTTCGCTGGAAATCCGAACGCTTCGCCCTGACGTCCTGCATGCCCAGAACCCAGCCCGAATATGAAACGACCTCCGCTGATCTCGTTGAGCGTTTCAGCAATCCGAGCGGTCAGCCCTGGGTTGCGATGCAAGGCGGACAACACCCAGGTGCCAACAGTGATCGTCTCTGTTGAAGCCGCCACGGCTCCTGCAGTGGCGACACACTCCCAAAAGCCCATGGGCCGCTCCCAGTCATCGGACTCCCACAGCAGCTCGTCAGCGACCCAGACGGTGTCGAAACCGACATCCTCCGCGAACTTGACGTGCCGACGGATATCCAACCAGCGAGGCGTCGAAGCCAGAATCGGATCCTCATTCGCCTCAACCACCATCCCTACACCAAGACCAGCCATACAGCACCTCTAACCAGGATCAAGGAACCTACCTCAAGGATTGCCAGACCGTTCGGTGAAATAGACACCGAAACCCCCGCCCACAACCGGCATTAAATGCGGTTTGCGTCGGGCTTGATCAGCCGCCCGTAAGTGCCGTCATGTGCGGGTGTTGAACGTCTCGAGGCTGGTCCAAAACGAAACCAAGCCGTCCGCTCCCTCGTCAACGCCGCGCTCGTCAAGCATCCACCAGTGGCTTTGCCCAGGGAGTTTGAGGTGTTCAACTTCTAGACGTTTCACAACATCGGGCACGAGAAAGGATGGGACGTAAGGGTCTTCGGTCGGATCGATGATCAGAGCCGGAGTTGATTCGACGAGTGCCAGACGA
>CAXMOW010000080.1:3583-3852 GCA_964195235.1 uncultured Acidimicrobiia bacterium
CACCAACTCAGGGTGTTCAGCCACCAGCCCGTAGACGTGAAGGGCACCCCAATCGTGACCAACCAGATCAACCTCCCCATCCAGACCTTCCAACTCCCCGGCGAGCCACACGACGTAGTTTTCTGGTGTCGGAACCCAAGCTTCGGGAACTGGCGCTCCAAAGCCCGGAGGCGACATGAGCACTAGATCGTCAACGCCGCGAGCTGCTAGCGCTTCGGACAAGAGACTCCAGATGGCGTCAGCCTCCGGATTGCCATGAACGACTACCC
>CAXMOW010000081.1:0-3790 GCA_964195235.1 uncultured Acidimicrobiia bacterium
GAGAGCTGGGCGTAGACCGCGTTCACTGATCCATAGGTGGCGGCCTGGAGACTCATCACACCCTTAGAGGATCCGGCGTTACTGACGCGCCAAATATTCGAGCCGTTTGGTGAGCACGGGAATTCGCATTTGATGTCGATAGGGCTCTTCCCACTGAAGTGATGACCCAACGTGAAACCTTGCTCAAGGGCTGTTGCGAGACCAATCGGCTTGAAAGAAGATCCCGGGTTTCGTCGCCCTTGGATGGCCAGGTCAAATTGGCTGAATTCGAAGGGCAGACCCGACGCCATCACCTTGACCGCACCCGTGTGGTTGTCAACCATCGAAATCGCCCCGGTCGGCTTGCAGGCGTGGGTTTCGGCGTACTTGGTGTAGTAGGCCTGGTTGTCCTCGAAGTCGTCGAAGATCGCGCCGCAGGCCGCCAGGTTCTCCTCATACGGCGGTAGCGGCAGCCACTCGTTGAGGATTCGGTTGGCTTCCTGCTGAAGACCCAAGTCGATGGTGGTAATGATCTGATAGCCGCCACCACCCTCACAGGCAACATCGTCGGCAGGGCAGCCGAAGATCGACTTCTTACGCTCCTCATTGGTCTCACCGAGGAACGAGAATTCGTCGTCGTTGAGCAGCTGACGCTTGACTTCCGCCACCACGTGATCAGCCTGACCACGGCGAAGTGGCGAGTCGACCACCCCCAGCGGCTGGCCCGTTGCTCTCAAAGCTTGAGACTCGGTAATCCAGCCTTCTTGCTGCATTTGCGCGATCACGTCATTGCGACGATCGAGAGTGATCTCGGGCCGACGGCGAGGGTTATAGAGCGATGGGTTGCGGACGAGGACGGCCAGGGCAGCGGCCTCGTGAATTCTCAGATCGTCGAGGTCCGTGTCATAAAACTCCAGAGCAGCGGTCTGAACGCCATACGCACCAGACCCGAAGTACACGGAGTTCAGGTAGAACTCGAGGATCCGCTCTTTGGGGAATCGACGTTCCAATTCAGCAGCCACGAAAGCCTCGTTGACTTTGCGCCGAATCGTCAACTCGTTGCCGACGAAAGCGTTCTTGACAACCTGTTGGGTAATGGTTGAACCACCACGGGTTGTGTCGTAAATCACGTTGTCGATGGCAGCCGAAGCAATTGCGGAGAAGTCGACGCCTTCGTGGTCAAAAAATCCCGAGTCTTCGGCGGCGAGAATCGCGTGAACCACAACCTCAGGCACTTCGTCATAAGGGATCGGCTCGGAGTTGCGACCGTCGTGAAGCTCGGCGAGGACCTCGCCAGAATCGGCGTAGATACGGCTCACCCGGCTGAGGTCGGGGAGCGTTAACTCCATCGACCCTGTGTCCGGTACCCATTCCTCTTGAAGTTCTTCGAATGTTCCGTAAGCCGAGGTAGCTCCCAGGAACGCGAAAAGACCGACCCAACCCGAAAGGAGAAGGGACATTGAGAGGAGGGTGGCCAGCGCGCCGAACCAGCGGCCGCGCCGTTCCCTCGCCTCGATCTGGTGGATGAGGGCTTTTCTGGCCATCTAGTGGTCTGTCACTAGGGGTATTCGACGTCACGGGGTGTCGGTTAGTTCCCGACCTACGATCCCCGAGAGTGTCAGGATACAAAGGAAATGACTAAATCCCGTCGCACCTCGAGTGACATCGAGATCGAAGCCGTTTACAAGAGGCCTGCTGACCATGAGCTAATCGGTGAGCCGGGGGAGTACCCGTACACGCGGGGCCCATATCCAACGATGTATCGGGGTCGCATGTGGACCATGCGTCAATACGCCGGTTTTGGCACTGCTGAAGAAACCAACCGACGGTTCAAGGATCTCTTGAGTGCCGGTCAGACCGGGCTGAGTGTTGCTTTCGACCTACCAACCCAGATGGGTCTGGACTCCGATCACGAACTATCCGCTGGTGAGGTGGGCAAGGTCGGTGTGGCCATCGACAGTCTCGACGATATGCGCCGCCTTTTCGACGAAATTCCGCTCGGGGAAGTGTCGACATCGATGACCATCAACTCGACGGCGCCGATCCTTCTTCTCATGTATCAGCTTGTGGCCGAAGAGCAGAACGTCGCCTCAACGAACCTCCGAGGCACGGTCCAGAACGACATTCTCAAGGAATACGTTGCCCGAGGGACCTACATATATCCGCCACGTCCATCCATGCGTTTGGTCACCGACGTCTTCGGCTACGCCGAGGAACACCTACCGCAGTGGAACACGATTTCGATCAGCGGATATCACATCCGCGAGGCCGGGTCCACGGCCGCCCAGGAGTTGGCCTTCACAATTGCCAACGGGCTGGCCTATGTAGCGGCGGCCGTTGAAACCGGTCTTGATGTCGACTCCATCGCCCCACGTCTCTCCTTTTTCTGGAACGCGCATAATGACTTCTTCGAGGAAATCGCCAAGTTCCGGGCATCGCGGCGGATCTGGGCCAGGCACATGCGTGATGAGGTGGGTGCTCAGAGCCCAAAATCGTGGCTGATGCGTTTCCACACCCAGACGGCGGGATCGACGCTGACTGCGCAACAACCTCTCAACAACGTGGTTCGCACCACGGTCCAGGCACTGGCCGCAGTGCTCGGGGGAAGCCAATCACTCCACACCAACGCGTACGACGAGGCGCTCGGGCTCCCCACTGACGAGAGTGCGCTGCTTGCACTTCGGACCCAACAGGTCCTCGCGCATGAGTCGGGGGTCGCCAACACTGTCGATCCATTGGCAGGGTCCTATTTCGTCGAGGAGTTGACCGACGAGCTTGAAGCTAAAGCAGAAGAGCTCTTGACCATCATCGCCTCGATGGGTGGAGCCGTCACTGCTATCGAACAGGGCTGGATGCAAGGGCAGATAGAAGACTCGGCATATCGGGATGCGAGGAGACAGAGCGATGGTGAGTCGGTCGTGGTCGGGGTCAACCGTTTCACGGCCGATGAAAGCGAGCCGCTTCCCGTTTTGGAGGTCGACCCGAAGTTGGAGGCGGGCCAGAGGCTCGTCGTGGCGGCATGGCGCGAAGCTCGGGACCAGAGTGCGGTTGAGTCGGCTATCGAAGTTGTGGCCTCAACGGCCGCAACTACCCAAAACCTGATGCCGGTCATAAAGGATGCTTTGTCATCCGGAGCCACAGTTGGAGAAGTCTCAGACGCCTTGCGAGGGGTTTTCGGCCAGTACCGGTCGCACCACTAGCGTCCCGCCAAATCCATGGCAGACGGCAGAACGCATCTAGTAATTATCGGCGGAGGTCCCGCCGGCACTCAGGCCGCGACAACAGCGGCGATGAAGGGTGCCCGCGTGACCATGATCGAGAAGGACATCGTTGGTGGCGCGGCCCACCTTTGGGATTGCATCCCATCCAAGACAATGGCTGCGTCCGCTCTGCGTCATACCTCGGTTAGAAACGCCGCCAAGCTCGGTCTCATCAACGATCCCGGCAAGGTCGACCCCGTCGGTCTGAGCAAACGGATCGTCGAGATCACGTCCGACATCCATGAGAACTGGGTCGATCTGCTCGACTCCCAGCAGATCGAATTGATTTACGGCACAGGCAGGTTTGTTGGGCCCAAAGAGGTAGCGGTAGTGACCGCCGAGCGCGAACGAGTCATCAGTTTCGACAAAGCAATGATCTCGACCGGCTCGGCCCCCCGGGTGCCCGACTGGGCGCCAGTCGACGGTACAAGGGTCTTGACCACGCGCCATTGTTATGACCTTGCGGAGGTCCCCAGGCATGTCGTGGTGATCGGGTCAGGTGTCACCGGAGTGGAGTTCACTCACATTTTCGAGAGTATGGGCTCCGAAGT
>CAXMOW010000082.1:0-3779 GCA_964195235.1 uncultured Acidimicrobiia bacterium
ACCTGCAACCCAGAAACTTCTCCTTCAACAGTCCCTACGGGGCCTGTCAGGAATGCTCAGGCCTGGGGACCAAATACACGGTTGACTCCGACTTGGTGGTGGCCGATCCCGACCTTTCATTGAATGAGGGCGCCATTGCTATGTGGTCTTCCAACCGGATGCGCTATTACCACCGGCTTCTCACCGGCCTCAGTGGAGTATTCGGCTTCTCGATGGACGATCCGTGGAGCGATCTTGGGGAGGAAATACAGCAGAAGATCCTCTACGGAACCGGTGAGGAGCGGATTACGGTCGAATACACAAACCGCTTTGGACGCAAACGAAAGTGGGATGCAACCTTCGAGGGAGCCATTCCTTTCCTCAAAAGACGTCATGAGTCGGCTGAGTCTGATGGGGCGCGTGAGTATTACCAGGAGTACATGGCCATCGTTCCTTGCGATGGTTGTAGTGGTGGGCGCCTCAATCCGATCTCGCTGGCCGTCACCCTCGATAACCGAAACATCGCCGAGATATCAGATCTGAGTCTCGGTGATGCTCGAGATTTCTTCGAGTCCTTGAAGCTCTCCGATCGGGACACTCACATTGCTGAGCGTGTCCTCAAAGAGATCCGGGCCAGGATCAAGTTTCTCCTCGACGTAGGACTCGACTATCTGAGCTTGTCGCGCTCAGCTGCGACATTGGCCGGGGGAGAGGCCCAGAGAATTCGTCTCGCCACTCAAATTGGCTCGGGTTTGGTGGGCGTTCTCTACATCCTCGACGAACCTTCGGTCGGACTCCACCAACGTGACAACCAGCGTCTGATCGAGACGCTTCTTCGCCTCCGGGATTTGGGCAACACCCTGATCGTGGTCGAACATGACGAAGAGACCATTAGAGCTGCAGACCACATCCTGGACATCGGCCCGGGTGCCGGAGAGCACGGTGGCGCCATAGTCGCCCAGGGTGTTCTCAAGACGATCACAGGCGACCCCGACTCGATCACCGGAGATTATCTCGCAGGACGCCGACAGATCGAGATCCCCTTGATCCGTCGACCTAGTGGTCCTGAAACCATCAAGGTTCTGGGTGCATCGGCAAACAACCTTCAGGGAATCGACGTCGACTTCCCACTCGGTCTGTTCACCGCAGTAACCGGTGTATCCGGGTCAGGGAAGTCCACCTTGGTCGAGGAAATTTTATGGAAGTCACTTGCTCATAGTGTGAACAAGGCCCGTGTAGTGCCCGGGCGACACAAGAAGGTCGAGGGAATCGAACTGATCGACAAGGTGATCGACATCGATCAGTCACCGATCGGACGGACACCGCGGTCCAATCCAGCCACGTATACAAAGCTCTTCGACCATATCCGCACCCTGTTCACTCAGACCGAAGAGTCGAGGGCCCGGGGTTACAAACCCGGTCGTTTTTCGTTCAACGTGGCGGGCGGGCGGTGCGAAACCTGCAAAGGCGACGGCACGATCAAGATCGAGATGCACTTCCTTCCCGATGTGTACGTACCGTGCGAGGTCTGTGCTGGTAAGCGGTATAACCGGGAGACACTGGAGATTCTGTGGAAAGGCCACAACATCTCCGACATCCTTGAGATGTCGGTCGAGGAGGCTCTCGGGTTCTTCGAGAATCAGCCCAAGATCGTGAGAGTCCTCCAGACCCTTTACGACGTCGGATTGGGATATGTCCGCCTGGGTCAGCCGGCAACCACCCTCTCCGGAGGCGAGGCGCAACGAATCAAACTGGCTTCAGAGTTGGGGAAGCGCTCAACGGGTCGGACCTTCTACATCCTCGACGAGCCGACCACTGGACTCCACTTCGAGGACATTCGGAAATTGCTTCAAGTCCTGCAACGTCTCGTTGACTCCGGTAACACCGTGGTGGTGATCGAACACAACCTCGACGTGATCAAGTGCGCCGACCACATAATCGACCTCGGACCCGAAGGTGGTAGCGGGGGAGGGCGGATCGTCGCACAAGGCACACCTGAAGAAATTGCCCAGGTAGGGGAGAGCTACACCGGAAAATTCCTCAGGGAAATGGTCGGGTCCTAACCAGATAAGGTGATGGGAAGGGGGTTCCGACGCTGTCTGGGCTATCGGCCTACAGAGTCCTGAATTGCGTCCATTCGATCTAGGTCCACCCACTCAGGATCTGTGGCGCCGATCAGATACCTCCCGTTGTTCTCGGGCATATCCATGTCCACCGCACAAACCATGATCGCTCGCATCACGGCGATGTTGGTGGCAGCGTCGGGAGAAGCACACCCTTTGGGAAGCCGATAGGCAAGAAGGATTCCGAAACGCTCGGCGATGTCGGCGTCCGTCCAGGTCTCCGGAGGGGACCCAACTTGGCCGCCGCTTGTCGATCCATGGTCGGACGTAATCATCACCGCTGTACGAGTACCTGCAACAGTCGAAAGATCTTGAATCAACCCATCAACACAAAGCATTTGTGACCGGTAAGCACCTGACCCGAGGCTTGAACTGCCTTCAGCTTCGAAGTCCTGGGGTTCCGAATCGAACTGATCTATGACTTCGCACTCCGAGTCGACGACCAAGGGAGTGTGAGGGAGAAGAAGATGGGCGAACACATAGTCTTGCATTCCGTCGTCGAAGTGATCCTCGAGATCTAGCAGGCTCTCGGTGGCGGCGAGAGTCGCCGGCACGGAGTAGCTGCCGTAGTTCGAAACAAGCCATCGGCCGAGAATTGACGGCAGCAGTAGGTTCCAGGTGACCTCGTCCAACCATTGGGTTTTCACGCAAACGTCAACGTTGCCGCATGCACTCGCGTCCCACCCGCTTTCGATATGAAAATACTCGTAGCCGGCCGACCGTAGGCTGAAGGCGACGAGGTTGTCCCCCCTCAGAAGCTCATATGTTGAGAGACGGTTGCCCCATGGAGACGTCGGACCAGCATCGGCTACTGGCTTGAGCTCGAGGATGCTCGGAATCGCCAATCCTGTGAAAGTGTGTTGAGACCAAGCCACATCGGCGACCTCATATCCTTGATCTGTGAGAGTCGATCGCAAACCGTAGGCGTCGTGCTCAAACCGTTGTTCTGCGATCGCTAGGGCCGGGTAGCTGTCGACCACGACCAACAAGACATCCTCAACTAACCCCGTCGCTTGCACTTGAGTTCTGGGTGCTAGCTCGACAATGGGGTATCTCTCAGAGGCACGGATGTGAGAGGTCACAAGTTGCACAATCGGGGATAGGCCCAAGACAGCGATTGCTATGACAGCGAAAGCGCGATTGACCCTGTGATTCAGACGATTCAATCCCAGGCCCGTTGCCACAGCAAGCCCGATCCAAAACACCGGATGGCCCGGTGGTCCCCGATTCCAATGCACGAGAACTAGTAGCACCAATCCCACTGCTACGGCGGCCCCCACAGGCTTAGCGGAACTTCGAACGAGGACGGCGTAGGCAACTATCCCCAGGAGGAAAAGCGCAACACCGTATATCAGAGGCTTGATCGGAGATGAGAGGTCCCATGCGTTGTCAGACCAGAAGACAAGAGGTCGGTAAAAGGCCGAAGCCGCTAACACACCAATACCGAGGATTGTTTCTGATCGGCGGCGGTCCTCCATTGACGAGCAATCCTAGAAAGAGGGAATCCAGTTTCCCACGACGGTCTGATTGAGCTTGCGACTCGACTGCCATACAAGAACTCGGTCGCCAATCAAGGAGCTGCCCGTGACACCTGACGAACTCCCCAAACTCCTCATGATTCCGCGTCCGTAGGGCGCTGTCGACAGCGACGGGCATTGGCACTCCAAACGAGGAAAA
>CAXMOW010000083.1:0-3711 GCA_964195235.1 uncultured Acidimicrobiia bacterium
CGGAGACCTCCCCAAGGAAACATTGCGAAAGATTGAAAAGGACTTGGAACCGTGTCTGGGAAAGAAGTGGATGACCCCATGACTTACCGAGTGGTATTCACCAAAGAGGGCAAGGAATGGACGGTGGTCGCGCCCAATGTCCACCCGGCTTACAGCTGGGGCCCCAACCTCAGAAGTGCGAGTGAACACATCAAGGAAGCCATCGCCCTCGTTCTCGACCTGCCTGCGGGCGCCGAGAAGACCATTGCCTTGGATGCCGAATACCAGGTCGACGGTATGGATAGCAGCGAGTCAAACGTGTTTCGGATCGCTCGCGATGCACGACAGGGGTTGAAAGAAGCCCAAGAAAAGGCTGACGATGCCCTGCGAATGGCGATTGAGAAGGGGCGAAACCACGACCTCTCGATGAGAGATATCGCAACGATGACCGGTATCTCGTATCAACGCGTCGCCCAGATCGCATCAAAGTCGTAGATTTCAGCGTTCCCGTTTGACATCAGTCCGTTTGAGACGGAAACGGCGTAAGTCGACCTATCAAACACACGCCTGATTCCAGGCGCCGCCAACTCGACTCCTACGCCAGCAGCTCATGGCACCCGTGTCGCTCGCGCAACGCCGAGGGTGATCATGGAGGCGACGAACAGCGAGACAGCGACGGTCATCCAGCTTGCGGAACGCGAAACGTTGTCGATCAGCCAGCCCAACACGATGGGTCCTACTCCCGCTCCGAGGAAGATGCCGGCTTGAGTGACTGCCGATGAGGCTGCCGGGGTTCCAACGTTCGCATTCACCACCGTATAGGTCATGAGCCCGGGCCAACCCCAGCCGGTGGCAAACGCCACCAGCACGAGCACGGCGAACCAGGGTCCGGTGGCACCGCTCAATGCGACAAACACGAGGCTTCCGACGCCCATCAACCCGGCGAGGCCGGCAAAGCCTCGAGCGCGTCTGTGATCAGTGATTATCCCGGCCACGACCCGGGTGCCGATGCTCGTCAGCGATCCAAAAAACAGCAGCAACCCTGCTCCGGCCTCGGATAGTGAGGCGTCCACAGCAGCGGCGACGAGAAATGTGCTCAGCGACACCGCCGCCCAGGTGGCCAGGGCGGCCGCTCCAGCCAGGCCCACTATCTGAGGGATGGACATCCGCTGTACGCCGCCGGAGCGGTTCTCGATCTCTTCGAAATCGATAGGAGAATCGCGGTCCGAGGCCAGGAGAAACCAGACAACAGGGAAAAGGAGAGCAGCGAAACCGAATGCGAACCTCCATCCGACTGTCAACACCAGAGTCGGCACCGCCAGGCCCGAGAGAAGCGTTGATGACGGGATCCCAGCATGCTTCAGGCCAAACATGAGGCCTCGACGCTCCGGTTGCACCCTTTCGGCCAGTGCTTTGTTGGCGGCTGGGTTCGCCAGACCGTAAACGGCACCCCCTGCGACCAGGAGGAGAGCAAGTGACATGACGCTCTTGGCGGCGAACGCGATCGAAACGAGGATCAGCGCAGAAGATACCGAGTTGACACGAAAAGAGGTCCGCCATCCGATTCGTTCGATGACTCGGCCCAGAGGGGCCGAGGTAATCGCCGCGGTGAGAAAGAAGAGGGCAGTAACGGCTCCAAGACCTGTGGTGGTCAATCCGATTTCCCGCTCGAGTTGAAGGAACGTAGCCCCGACCAGGAACACCGGAAGCGAGCTCAGCGCGACGATAAGGATCGACAACGCAAGTCGACGCCAGGGCAATTCTGTCATTCAGACCAGTCGTCGCCAGCTACTGGTCCAAGTGAACCTTCGCCGGGAGCAGTGTCCACTATTCCGGCTGGAGAGGGGCGCTGAGAGTCTGGCCCGGAGTCCTTATGCCGCCCCGCATCGGGCCAACCTCAATGTTGCCGAAGCGTTCGGCCATGACGGGCGGGAGGGGCCGGGCGTTGGGTGGCGTCAACCAGAGACGAAGGAGGTGCCGCTTTCGCTCGGACTCGGGGTAGTCCTCATATGGGGTCCGGGAATGCAGAACCTGGTGGTTATTGATGAATTGCATGTCGCCGGGTCGGAAGTCCATATCGAGGCGGATGTGGTCGCTGTCGGCGAGGTCGTCAAGCATGTCCATTGCCTCGATCTGTTGATCGGTCGGCCTTGGCACGTCGTCGAAACGTTGGGCCGCGGTGATGAAATCCCGGTTGTATGTGGTGGTGAGGAATCCGCCGTATTGATGGAAGATCGGCATTTGATAGTACGGCCCCTTGCCTTCCGGAATCTCGCCCTTGCGATCCAAGTAGAAGGGCTCGCTCAGAATTTGGACCAGGTCCGGGCGCCGCGACACCATCTCGTTTTGGGCGGTGACAGAACTCGCGATCTTGCTGAGACCCCCCTCCTTTGACTTCTGAAGACAGAGGAGGGCCACGATGTCGCAAGAGTCCGTGTGATAGAGCTGTCGGGCGGTAGTCCCGTAAAGACGGTGCGTCGGATTCGAGGGGTCGAGGCCGATGTCCCGGACATGGCCCAGCACGTGGCCCTTTGCGTTTTGGGGAATGGCCCACCCGAAATAGGACCCGATGAGGAAGTAGGCGATGGCGGATTCTTCGGTCGTGAAATCTTGGACGGGCAGACCCCGGATCAGCACGAATCCTCTGCCGTTCACGACCTCACCCTGAATGCGCTGGAGGGTGGGGCCCAGAGTTCGCAGCGGGAAGTCGTCCTTGTTCACACCCAATATCGAAATACCCGCCGTGCCAACCGCGTCTACCGCGGATTGGATCTCGTCCAAATCGTCTTGCCCGAGTTGATAGGTCCACTCATCAGATCGCATCACCATTTCGGAGCCATACCAGGCCGATGGACCCTCGATCTTCTGGTGTTCCCGTTTCGTCTCAGTCATGTTCTGGAGGCTCCTTACCTGTCAGGATCCGCCAGCGAAGATACCGTGAAGAGCCCAAAGACGTGAGCGCAATGACAGAAACCCCCCTCGATGGTCTGAAAGTGATCGATCTCAGCCGTGTCCTGGCCGGACCGCTTTGTGGGATGTTGCTCGGAGATCTTGGTGCCGACGTCATCAAAGTGGAGCATCCCGATCGGGGTGACGACACCCGAGGTTGGGGTCCGCCGTTTGCTGGTGGTGAATCGGCCTACTACCTCCATGTCAATCGAAACAAGCGAAGCCTGACGCTGAACCTGAAGGCAGAAACCGGGAGGTCGATACTTGCCGAGTTGATCACGTCGTCCGATGTCGTACTTGAGAACTTCAAACTGGGAACCCTCTCAAAGTGGGGGTTCGACGAGTCATGGTTTCAAGAGCACGCGCCCCATGTTGTAGTTTGCACAATCTCTGGATACGGCTCCACGGGTCCCGGGGCGGGGATCCCCGGATACGACTTCATCGCTCAGGCAGAGAGCGGTCTAATGGCAATAACCGGCGAGCCGGATGGCGATCCCATGAAGCTCGGCGTGGCCATCGTCGATTACTGCGCAGGGCTGATGGCAGCTATCTCAATCCTGGCGGCGCTCCAATCACGAGAGCAAACAGGCCGGGGTCAAACCACCGAGGTGAGTCTGCACGATACGGGGCTTCAGATGCTGGCGGCCATCGCCTCGGGTGCCGGCCGCGTCATTGCCGTTGATATCAATGACGACAAGCTCCAGCTGGCCCTACAGCTCGGCGCGCATGAAGCGTTCAACGCGAAAGATGGCAACGGTGTTGAGCGGGTGCGAACCGCGACCG
>CAXMOW010000084.1:0-3651 GCA_964195235.1 uncultured Acidimicrobiia bacterium
TGAACACCTTCGAATCAGTCGTCACCCGGTACTTCAAACCGGACTCCATAACAATGCTTTCACTCATCCAGACACATTCTCCCTCTTTTACCGAACCGGGGCGGCCGCTAATAGGCGTCGCCGACATCAAACAGAGATGCTGCTCCTCAAGACAATCTCAGCAACACTAAAACCACTCCAACCAAGACGAAAGCCGCCACGAAGAGGGAACGACCTCGCATGAAACTCTTTGGAGTCCACGTCGCACACCCTAATTCCGTTGTTGAAGGCGACTGTTAGTGAACCCCTCGCTGACAGGAGATTCAACACTGCGAACCATCGGCCTGCGAGGGGTCGGTTCAACCGCATGGCAATGAGGCTGGATGCCGAACATACGCGGTTGAGCAGCCGCACATAATGCCTGCCGGCTCAAGGGGTCATTGCAACACTTCGACGAGTTTCTCTGATGGCGTCATCCCTCCGAGGGTGTGTCGAGGCCGTCCGTCGAGTGAATGGGCTGCCTTGTCGGTCAGTCTGGGTGAGGGCTGTCATTTTTGTGAAGCTGGGTGAGCCTGAACGCTCCATACCCGGCAGCAACAAGACCACCAAGATCCTCACGCTTTCGGGGTACCTGTACTTGAGCCCCCATAAGCGTCGTTTCGGGCGTCGCGATTCAGAACGACAGGGGCTCACCGCGTCTGAGGATTTCGATCAGGCGATGGATGTGGCACCAGCCTTTGAAACCGGAAACGCCGGTTTCAACCCGGTGGGGCTGCAAAAACGATCCTTCGGCCCGCGGGTGTGTAGATAGGACGCGCGCGATGACTTATTGCTGGGCGTATCGGCACTCATCTCCCCAACGGTCACTCGTCTAATCCACCGAACCCAATAACGTCCCGCGGAATGTCGCCAGAGACCCTCAATTTTTACAACACATTGCTTGCCATTCTTTCTCTTGTCGCGCTGATTTCGGCAGTCAGCCTGGTGAGCTATCGGGCTTTTCGTGGGCCCGACGCTGTGTCCTCAATCGGGTCTTCGGCGTTGTGGATGGCCTGGAGTGTTGCTGTCGTGGCGACGTTGGGATCATTGGTCTACTCCGAAGTAGTCCATTTCTTGCCCTGCCGGCTCTGCTGGTTTCAGAGGATTGCCATGTATCCGATGTCGGTGATCCTGTTGGTCGGTGCCATTCGCAAAGAGGCGCAGGTCAGGTTTTATGCGTTGCCATTTGCATTGGGTGGGCTCGCCATCTCGATCTGGCACTACCTGACTCAGACCTTTCCCAGTCTGGAAGGCAGCTCGTGTGATCCGCTCAACCCATGTTCCGCCAAGTATGTGGACATGTTCGGCTTCGCCAGCATCCCATTTATGGCCGGTGCCGGGTTTACGCTGATCGCTGTCTTACTCGCCTTCTATGTGAGAGCTTCCAACTATGAATAAGAAGATCCTCTGGGTCGGTGGTGGTGTGGTCGGTCTCGCCCTGATCGTGCTCCTTGCTGCCTCGATCGCCGGCGAAGAAACGGTCGAAGATTCCATCGCCTTTGGCGAGGTGGCTGTGGTTGGGGACCCCCTTCCGTTTATGGCGGATCCAACATCAGGTGATCCCGCCCTGGGTTTCACGGCCCCCACGGTCAGCGGGGTCGATTGGAACGATGTGCCTTCGACGATCGAGGCGGACGGTCGACCCAAGATCCTGATCTTCCTCGCCCATTGGTGTCCTCACTGTCAGGCCGAGGTTCCGGTGGTCCAGTCGTGGCTCGACGCCGGGGGACTGCCCGATGACGTCGACATGTACTCATTCACCGTGCTCTCTGACCGGTTCCGACCCAACTGGCCTTCCCAGACCTGGCTTGAGGACGAAGGCTGGACCGTTCCCGTCATCATGGATGATGAGCAGCAGAGCATTGTGTTTGCCTACGGAATGAGGGGTACACCGTTCTACGTCATACTGGACGGCGATAACGCCAATCTAGGACGTATCTCTGGTGAGATTGGGGTCGCTGGACTCGACCAAATGGTTGCGATCGCTCAGGCCTCGATCGACGGCTGAACCTCGCGAGTTGCGCGTGCACCGCGTGGCGGAATCCGCGACCTGTTGCTATAGCAACGAGACGTCGATCGATGGTTTAAGCCTCGAGAGCCCGGATCTTGTCGAGCCTGCGGACGTGGCGGTCTTCACGACTGAACTTGGCATTGATAAAAGTGCCAACCAGATCTTCCGCCAATGCCTCGCCGATGACGCGGGATCCCAAACAAAGCACGTTGACATCGTCATGTTCCACCATTTGATGGGCGGTGTAGGCATCGTGGGCCACACCGGCTCTGATGCCGTGCAGCTTGTTGGCAGCGATCGAAGCGCCTGCGCCTGAACCGCAGACAACAATCCCGCGATCTGCCCTCCCGTCGAGGACCGCTTGGGCAACCGAGGCGGCGTAGTCCGGGTAGTCGACTGGGTCAGTCGAGTGTGTTCCAAGGTCGTAAACAGCGTGACCGGTCTCGGCCAGCCATTTGGCGAGATGTTCCTTCAATGGGTAGCCGGCGTGGTCTGATCCGAAGGCGATTCTCATGACGGCGGCAGGTTAGTGGTCCGTCGTCGGCCAGCCAGGTCACCGTGGGTTGACGTCAGCCACAACTACATTCGCATCGATGTCGAAGATCATTGTTCAGGGTGGCAAGGCGTTGTCCGGCACGGTTCAGGTGCTTGGAGCGAAAAACGCTGTCCTCAAGGAGATGGTCTCAGCTCTTCTTGCACCCGGTCGTCATCGACTCACCAACGTCCCCTCAATCCTCGATGTCGAGCTGATGTGTCAGGTCCTGGAACACACCGGCTGCAAAGTGGAACAGGGAGACCGGGAGCTGTGGATCGTTGTCCCTCAGGATCTCAAACCGGAGGCTCCGATCGACCTGGTTCGGGCCATGCGCGCATCGATTGTCGTCCTCGGCCCTCTCCTCGCCCGATGTGGAGAAGCAAGGGTGGCATTGCCCGGTGGTGACGACCTCGGTGCCCGGCCGATCGAATGGCACATGGGCGGATTGGAACAAATGGGTGCCACATTTGACCTCGTGCACGGCGAGTTAGTCGGGCGGGTCGACGGACGTCTCAAGGGTACCGAGGTCGAGCTTCCGTTCCCCTCTGTTGGAGCCACCGAGAATGTGCTGTTCGCTGGAGTTCTTGCCGAGGGCGAGACGGTGATAGTCAACGCGGCGCGTGAGCCGGAAATCGAAGATCTAATCAAACAGCTCTCGGCGATGGGTGCAGAGATCGATGGGGGCGGGACATCTTTGATCACCATCAGAGGGGTGGAGCGCCTCGATCCGGTTCAGCACCACGTGATTCCTGATCGTCTCGAGGCGGGCACTTATGCAGTGGCTGGTGCCATTACTTCCGGTGACGTCACGGTCACCGGTTGCCTGCCCGAGCATCTGCGCATGGAGTTGCGGAAGCTCGAAGGGGCAGGCTGTGACGTCGAACGCGGCGATGGCTGGCTGCGGGTTCGTGGGCCCGATCGTCCTCAACCCATCGACTTTGCCACATTGCCGTTTCCCGGGTTTCACACTGATATGCACCCACAGATGGTGGCTCTTCTCAGCGTTGCCTCTGGAACGTCTGTCATTACCGAAAACCTCTATGACGCCCGTTTTCGCTACGTCGGGGAGATGGCCCGTATGGGAGCT
>CAXMOW010000085.1:0-3643 GCA_964195235.1 uncultured Acidimicrobiia bacterium
CCTGATATTGCCGCTGATTTCGCTGACCCAAGGAGGTGTCGCCGCGGTTCCAATGCCTCTCGTGATCATCCCGATAGCGACGATCGCCCGCCTGGAAGCCATCGTCGTGGCAACACTGATTCTCATTGTCGGAGGCCTAGCTCTCGCCCTCCGCCGGCTGGGACTTGGCTCTCTTCTTCGGATCGGAGACGACTGACATGCCCTCTCCAGTCGTCCAAACCGAGACAGAGCCCCAACCGGGTTCAACGACCATTGGGCTCCGTCTGACGATGAAACAGCTCAGCAGTGACCCGACAGTCGCCGTTACGTTCTTCATCGCCGTGCTGCTCACGGGTTTACTCCTCACACTCACCCCCGGCTTGTTCGAGCGAGTGACAGCAGATGCGCTCGACGAATCACTGTCCGCCGCTTCGCCAACAACACGAAATCTCGACGTGGGCATCCTCACCCGATATGGCTCGGCGAGAGCCGACGATCCTTACGGTCCGGTTCGCGACGCCATGGTCGAATTCCGAGAAGAAAAGATTCCGTCTTCGGTGCAATCTTTGATCTACGACGAGATATTCGTCGCCGACACGCCACAATTCGTTGTGTCGCCCTTCCCGGGCGCTGATGCCAGACGGTTTCCGGCGTTTCTCACTCTTCGCTATATGGACGGCATCGAGGAGAACGTGATTCTGACCAGTGGGAGAATGCCCGAACCGGTCGAGCCAGTGGCCATGAGGGCGGGCCCCGACTGCCCACCGGTCGAGCCGGGTCAAGAGCCAACCGCACCCAATCCCTCTCTGCTCCGAGACCTCAACGATGACGGGGAGATCGAATGCAGGAACGTGAATGTCCGACGTTTTGAAGTGGCGGTGTCACAACCCACTCTCGAAGCCCTCGAGGTAGGAGTTGGCGATCGGATCATCATCAGCCCCGACGCCACCGACCAGTTGTTCGGACAGGTGCCCGCATCGAGTCTCGACTACCGAGTGATTGTTGAGGTATCCGGCATCATCGAACCAAGCGACGTAGCTGGCGAATACTGGTTTGGAGACAGCTCGCTTCACCGACCGAGACTGAGATCCAACGCCGACTTTACCGACTTCTTTCCCACCGCGCTGATGTCACCCGATGTTCATCGAGACATGGGGTTGGCCACCGGACTCGCCTTCTGGGAGTACTCGTTTCGCTACCTTGTGGACGCCGACCAAATCACCCCCAAAAACGTCGAGGACTTGACAGCGGACTTACGCGGTCTCGAATCCAATGTCCAGACGATCGCCCAGATCGGCTCTCGCGAGTTCACCCTGCACACCGGTCTCACCGAGCTTCTCGACGAATATCTCGAACGTCGCCAGCTTACGGTGTCAACGGTTTCGGTGACCTTGGCAGGCCTGTTCATTGTGTCTTTGAGTGTCATGTTCTTGCTCGCTGTGCTTGCTGCCAACCGCCAAAGACGCTCGACCGTGCTCCTGCGAAGCAGGGGGGCCTCGAAGCCACAGCTGACAGTCACCCGCGCTCTCCAAGGTGTTGTGTTGTCAACGCCCGCGGTGGCAGTCGCATATCTGGCGGCGATAGTCATCGTCCCCAGTGAATCCGGCCTGCCACTTCAAGCATCCATCGCTCTCGTTGCAGCGGCGACAACATTGATGGTCGGCGCCGGAGCCTCCTACGTCTTCAAGAGCCTGGGCTCGTTGCAACGGGAGGTCGACCGGTCGAGAACAACCTCACCGCGACGGGTTGTGGTCGAGTTGTTGGTCGTTACTGTGACAATTCTCGCCGTCTTCGTCCTGCGTCGCAGGGGGTTCGATGATGAAGGCGGCTCATTCGATCTTCTCATTGCCGCCGGCCCGGCTCTCCTTGCAGTCGCCGTAGCGATTCTCACTCTTCGTATATATCCGCTATTGCTCAGGCCCGTCGCATGGGTCGGAGCCAGGCTCAAGGGCATCGTCACCTTCGTGGGATTCAAGAGAATCCTTCAACTTGCTCCTACCGCCCGTCTGCCAGTGACCGTGATCCTTTTGGCAGCGGCGATGGCGGTCTTCGCTTCTGTGATGCAGGCATCGATCGTCGACGGTCAAGTTGCGTCGACTTGGCAAACCGTTGGTGCGGCGCACCGGGTCACAACTAGAACGCCCGGTCTAGCGCTTCCCTCTCTCGACCTCGACGCACCATCCGTTGAACAGACCGCGGAGGCCGCGAAGTACGCCAGCGCCACCGTGGTCAACGCACTACCGGATTCTCCCCGAATCGCCGACTTGATCGCGATCGATGGACCTGCCTATGTCGCAGTGACCGCAGGCACTCCGGCGAACCCACAACTTCCCCCGTGGTTCCTCGGCCAAGCACCAGAGGATTCTGGATCCGAGGAACACCCGATACCGGTGATCATTGTCGGACGGTGGAGCTCACAGGAGTCACCAACGCCTGGAACCACCTTCGGATTGAGCCTCGACACAGTGAGACCAATGTTCGTTGTGCGAGAGCTTCGCTCATCCTTCCCCGGTGTCACGGGTGTCACGCCGACGGTGATCGCTCCCCTCAACGATCTTCGGGCAGTGGAGAACCTCGCCGCCCGACCGACTGACGTGTTCGTCAGGGCAAAGGCAGATGCCGCCGAAGAACTCACTCAGGCGCTGGGGCCGCAGAACGCCGTGGTCAAGCTGACCTCGCAACAGATTCTGTTCGATGAGATTCATGACGAGCCCTTCGCTCGTACGGTGGAGAATTCTCTCAGGCTGACTTTCTTGCTCTGCAGCGGCTTCGCGGTGGTCGCCGCCGTCTCTTCACTGGCATTGATGGCCGACGCTCGCCGCCGTGACTTCGGATATTTGAGAACATTGGGTCTCAACCGGAATCAGGGCCTCGCTTTGACCATGATCGAGCAGATGCCGCCAGTGCTGATCGCGACAATTGTGGGCACCCTGCTTGGTGTCGCTACTGCCAGATTGCTGGAACCGACCATCAACATTGGAGCCTTCACCGGACCTGGCTTAACGGCGACTATTCGAACAGACCCTTTGCTGATCGCCACGACTGGTCTCGTTCTGATCGGAGTGGTTTCCGCATCGGTGGTTATCTTTGCAATCCTCGATCGGCGCCAGGATCTTGGGAATCTGGTCAAAGTTGGAGATGAGTAGATGACAGTCGACAGCAGAACCGGCACCGCCCACAAGTCCGGGGCTGAACAACGACCCTTCGGCAGTAACTCGCTGATCATCTGTGACAACCTGGTCAAGATCTACAAGGTCGCCGACCTCGAAGTGGTTGCTCTCCAAGGTCTCGATTTGGTCGTCGCCGCGGGTGAGTTCGTCGCAATCGTCGGCGCCTCTGGGTCGGGCAAGTCGACCCTGCTCAATATTTTGGGAGGTCTCGACATACCGTCGGCAGGCCGGGTGACTGTTGCCGGGTACGACCTCCTCCGGATATCGAACAAATACCGGACTACCTATCGACGATCCACCATCGGGTTCGTCTGGCAGCAGACCGATCGCAACCTGCTCCCCTACCTCACCGCTCAAGAGAACGTGGAAACGCCAATGCTCCTCGGTGTGATGGCGGCCGACGACAGGCACCAGCGTTCGACCGAACTGCTGGAGCTGGTCGGGTTGTCCGACCGTCTCGATCACAGACCAGAACAACTATCCGGGGGCGAGCA
>CAXMOW010000086.1:0-3469 GCA_964195235.1 uncultured Acidimicrobiia bacterium
CCTGGGGAGTGAGGACGGCGGTTGGCTCATCGAGAATGAGCACCTTCACATCCCTATAGAGCAACTTGAGGATCTCGACTCGTTGCTGTTGGCCGACTGAGAGCTGCCAGACTCTCGCCGATGGATCAACCGGCAGCCCGTAACGTTCTCCCAGGTCGGCTGCGGCGGTGTGCAGTTCTTTTTGGTTCAGTTTTTGACCCAAATCCGGATGGCCAAGAGCAAGGTTCTCGGCCACTGTGAGATTGGGCACGAGACGGAAGTGCTGATACACCATCCCCACACCAGCGGCGAGGGCCTCCTTGGGTGTGCGAAAGACGGTGTGCTCACCGTTGAGCAGCATCTCACCTGAATCTGGTCGATAGAGACCGGCGAGTATCGAGCACAAGGTCGACTTGCCGGCACCGTTCTCCCCTAGAAGGGCGTGCACCTCTCCAGCCTTGAGCTGAAAATCGACGTTCTCGTTGGCATGGACGCCATAAAACGTCTTGTCGATCCCACGCAACTCGATTGCCAGGCGTGCGTCCTTCTCCGCCAAAATTTCCTCTCACTAGAAGTGAAAGGGAGCCACATGGGCTCCCTTTCACCAGGTTGGTTTAGCCGCTGGCACTTCCGATGACACCCTGGACGAAGTAGTCCATCGTGAATATGTCACCAAGCTCACGCTCATTGCCATCCTGATCGATGATCGGGTCGGGGAAAACCGAGAAGCTGCCGTCGATGATCTGATCCTTCCTCTCGTCGATCGTCGGAATGACATCGGCGGGAACCGAATCGCCGTAGGCAGCGAGTTGGACCATGCCTCCAGCCATGTCTCCATAGAAGAACTCCGGCTCCCAGGTCTCGTCGATGACCTGCTGGGCCGTGGCCAGGTAGTACGGACCCCAGTCCCAGATAGCGGCGGTGAGCCAGGCATTCTCGGCGAACTCGCTCATATTGGTGTTGTAGCCGACCCAGCCGGCACCCGCGGCCTCGGCGGCCTGACCCGGTGCCGGAGAGTCCTGATGCATCGCGATCACGTCTGCGCCGGCATCGAGCAGCGCCTCGGCGGCTGATCCCTCTACCGGAGGATCAAACCATGTCGACGTCCAGACAACCTGCACCTCGACGTCGGGGTTGATTTCCTGAGCGCCAAGTGTGAAGGCGTTGATGCCACGCAACACTTCGGGGATCGGGAAGGCAGCCACATAGCCGATCAAGTTGGCTTCAGTAGCAGCACCCGCAGCCATACCGCTGAGATACCGAGCCTCCTCGGCAGCACCAAAGTAATTACCCATGTTGTCGGAAACCATGAACCCCGTGGCGTGCATGAACGTGACGTCCGGGTAGTTCTCGGCCGCAGCCAGCATTGGCTCCATGTAACCGAAGGACGTGCCAAAGATCAGCGTGTTGCCATCCTCGGCAAGGTCCTCGAACACACGTTGGGAGTCAGATCCCTCTGGAATGACTTCAAGTGTCGTTATCTCAACCGCAGCTCCAAGCTCGCTCTTGAGGTATTGGGCACCTTGATCATGGGCCCATGACCACCCCTTGTCAGCAGTGGGTCCGACGTGGACGAACGCAACCTTCAAGACGTCGCCATCGCCACCGTCTCCCGAATCGTCACCGCAAGCTGCGATGACGAGCGCCAACACAGCCAGTAACGCCAGCCAACGCCATCTCTTCTGTTTCATTTATTTCTTCTCCTTATCGAGCGCTTCAACAGAGCACTTCTTGTCGGACTCTAGGGATTGAAGTCGAACGGAAACCCCGGAATTGCGTCCGTTTGTTCTGACCTCCTCGAGTCTCATTTTCCAATCTCCTCGAAAGAGGAGGCTTCCTCTTTCGAGGACATATGGGCAACCACCCGTTCGATCCGCCGGTTGGTCGAAATCGTCGATGCCACTTGCTCAGCTTGCGCCAAGCCATTGTCATCACCGGTCAGCGCGACAATCACCCGAGCTTCATGTGGAACTCTGGCCAGACCGCCTTTGAAACTCGTGATCAGGGTCGCCATCCCTTCCGGGGTCACGATGTCGTCTGGTCGGATGCCGACGACCTCGGCTACCCGATCGGGCCGATGCGCCACTTCCGAGATTGGACGGCCAAGTGCGCTCAAACCAGCGACCACCACAACTGTTGTCGTTCTCGAGGGGATCACCGGCTCGTGTGGGGCAGGTGCCTTGATCTGTTTGCGGCGAGCACCGTCCGCTTCGATCAAGACAAAGTCGGTGGATTCGAACATCTCATCGAACACCTCTGGCTTCGATCCAATGACCTTTGGTCCATCGGTGGATTCGACGACAAAAGTGGTTGCCGGTCCAAGTCTGTCCGGTGGACCAACGTCCGCCCACGATGGAATCTGATCGATTCCCATCCGGGTGGTTGTGCCGAGCACGGTTCGCTTTCCCAAAGCTGTCAGCTCTTCGCCTAACGCCAGCAGCAGTGTGGTCTTGCCCCCAGCGCCGGTGAAGGCGACCAGCTCTTTGTCACCAAGGCCGAAGTCGCCGATAAGACTCATGCAGCCTCCACGTTGAGCCACTCGAGGGCAGCACCGAGTACTCCGGCACCGACAAGTCGGGCCTTGTCAGAGACTTCAAAACAAGCCGACCGGTCTCCTCGGGGGTCAACGTCACCGATCTTCAAACCCTTCGAGGCCTCATACCCCGGCGAAATCAGTCCACGAACCACACCACCGACTGCAGCAACGACCTCTGCCGTTCCAACGGTGCCCAGGATCTGACCCGATTCCACCATGTCACCGATTGATATGTCCCAACTGACGATTCCGGAGTCGGGGGCACGAACCAATCGCTCGCCTGTTTTTCCACCGACCACACCCGGAATCCCTGTGTCGGTTTGGGCAGCGCCCTTCCGGATCACTCTTCCCAAGCGGTGACCACGTTTGGTTTCAATCACAACGTCACAGTCGCCCCCCGCCTCGAAGCCGGGACCGAGAGCCACGACGAGTGGTGCCTGGTCGATGGTGGTGTCGATATTCCGTTTTGCCATTC
Organism: uncultured Acidimicrobiia bacterium; assembly: GCA_964195235.1. Lineage (GTDB taxonomy): Bacteria > Actinomycetota > Acidimicrobiia > Spongiisociales > ZC4RG35 > CAXMPK01. Next base: position 2,991 of record CAXMOW010000086.1, read on the forward strand.
GAGCATCTACCACGATGGTGGGGGCTGGCGTGAAGCCCAGCAGTGAGGGGCTGACCAGAGCTGTCACCGTTCCATCGGCCGCCAGTCGGACCGCATTGTTAGAACTTGCAGCACGCACGGCTTTCATGCCCTCGATCACAACACTCCCCTCCTCGATTGCGGTGGCAAAGGAGACTGCTCTTCGAATTGCCATTGGTCGCTCCAATTCGAGCACCACCACCGGAAACCCCGCTCGACGCAACTGGTAGACGACTCCTGATGCGAGGTCGCCACCCCCGCGCACAACCACCAGCCGATCACCGAAGAGCATCAGTCATCGTCCGGTTGTTCGGCCATCGACCCGCGAGTCACTTGGATCACTTCTGACAAGATCGACACGGCGATCTCCTCGACCGTCTCCGCATTGAGTTCTATCCCCACAGGCACGTGAATTCGATCTAATGAGGTTTCGTCCACTCCAGCGGCGAGCAGCTCCTTGC
>CAXMOW010000087.1:0-3463 GCA_964195235.1 uncultured Acidimicrobiia bacterium
TTCAGCCGCCAAAATCCTCGAGGACCTCGAATTCACGGTCATCGACAACCTTCCACCGATGCTGCTTGAACTCGCGGTGCAGGCCCATGATATTCCTGAGGCCAACAAACACCTAGCTGTTGTGATCGACTCTCGAGGCGGTTTGCCGATCAAAGAACTCCAAGATGCCATGTTGGCACTCGATCGCGAAGGTGTGCTCACCAGGGTGGTGTTCCTCGACGCCGACGACGATGTGATCGTTTCTCGCTACGAGGAGAACCGCCGACCTCACCCACTGGGCCGGGACACCATCTCCGAGGCGATAGCCGCCGAACGCGAATTGTTGTCCGACTTGAGGGAGATGGCAGATGTCGTTGTAGACACCTCCAATCTCACTGTTCACCAGCTTCGAGAAAGGCTCACTACGCAGTTCAGCGAGGACGAGGAGGCCCGCCCGATGCGGGTGTCAATTCGATCATTTGGGTTCAAGCATGGTGCTCCTCGGGATGTCGATCTCCTCTTCGACGTTCGATTTCTCCCCAACCCTCATTGGGTGCCAGAACTGGAAGACCTGCGTGGGACTGATGAGGCTGTAAGTGAATACGTACTCGAGTCAGAGGGCGCCAAGGAATTCGTCGATCGCGTCGACGAATTGTTGGCATTCCTCATCCCGCGGTTTCAGGCTGAAGGCAAGTCCTATCTCTCAATCGGGATTGGCTGCACGGGCGGACACCATCGGTCCGTCGCCATTGCTGAAGAGTTGCAACATCGGGTTACTGAACATGGTGTGAAGGCAGCCATTCGTCACCGAGATATCAGCCGTTGAAACCGAAGTGAAACCGGAGACCGAGACAGCACTCGAGCCTCTCCTTCTCGATCCCGACGGACCCGTGGTGACGGCCGTTGGAGGAGGGCATGGTCAGGCCGCGGCTCTAGAAGCGATCCAAACATACGCGGGTGCGATTTCGGCTCTGGTGACAGTTGCCGACAACGGTGGATCATCAGGTCGACTCACCGAATTGGGTATCCCTCCTCCGGGCGACGTTCGCCGCTGTCTGCTTGCCTTGACATCAGAACCATCACTTTGGTCTGAGCTGTTTGCTCACAGATTCCAGGGTGGTGATGTCGACGAGCACTCGCTCGGCAATCTGATCCTTGTGGCCCTGACCGACATGTTTGGCGACTTTTCCAGTGCAGTTGCAACGTCAGAGATGATGTTGGAAACCCTGGGGAGGGTGATCCCGGTGGCCAACGATCCGGTGACTCTCCATGCAACCATCGAGGGGAAAGATGTTGTTGGTCAGCTGGCGATAGCGATGTCTCGGGGCGCGATATCTGATCTCACCATCGAACCTGCTGACACGGCCGCCAGCCGCAGTGCACTAGAAGCGGTCGCCGGTGCGGATCAGATCGTGCTGGGGCCCGGAAGTCTTTACACGTCTCTCCTTTCGGCGCTTCAGGTGCAGATGCTGGCGCCCGCAATCATGGCATCCAGCGCACAGCGGGTGTTTGTCCTCAACCTCGTGACCCAGGACGGCGAGACGTTCGGGATGAACGGAGACGACCACCTTGCAGCCCTCGAGCGTCACGCCGGTGTGGAGGGGCTTGGGGTGGTGGTGGCCCACGACGGGCCGCTGAGGGTCCCGGATGGTCACGCAGCGGTCACAGTGGACGGTGAATCGGCGGCACGATTCGGATGGCGGGTCGTCTTTGCAGACGTTGCAGACCAAGGAGCAGACTGGCCCGCTCATGACCCGTTGAAATTGGGGCGTGTGTTGGAGAACCTGGCCAGAACGGAAAGCTGAACGTTGTCTCGATATCTCACGTTGGCTGATGTCGACGTCACCGGTCTCAAGGTCCTGGTGCGTGCCGACCTGAACGTTCCCATGAGTGACGGTGCAGTAACTGATGACTTTCGGATCCACGCTGCCCTACCGACACTGGAACATCTAGTTCGCAAAGGTGCCGCCGTGACGGTCTGCTCACATCTGGGGCGACCCACTGGGGAGGAACCGAATCTGTCGTTGCGACCAGCCGCCCAACGAATGGACGCTCTCAGTGAGCTCGACGTCCGATTCGAATCGGCCGGTGACATCACCGTCCTCGAGAACACACGGTTCGACCCTGGGGAGACCAAAAATGATCCCGAAACGGCGGCCAGGCTCGCCGATGGGCATGAGCTATTTGTGCAGGACGCCTTTGGTTCCGTCCATCGAGCCCATGCTTCCACTGTAGGGATCGCAGAACGGCTCCGATCAGTGTCGGGCCCCCTCCTTGACGCCGAATTGGCGGCCCTGGGTCGATTCCTCGGTGAGCCGGAGCACCCGTACACAGTGGTGTTGGGAGGAGCGAAGCTCACCGACAAGCTCGCCGTAATCCAGAACCTGCTTCCCAGAGTCGATCAGATGTTGATCGGTGGTGGGATGTGTTTCACCTTCTTGCTCGCCAAGGGACTCGAGGTAGGTCGATCCTTGGTTCAAAGTGACATGGTTGAGGTGGTCCGAAGTCTTCTCGACGGGCCCGACGGTCACAAGATCATGCTTCCGGTCGACATCGTCACAGGGAAGGAATTCAAGGAAGACACGGTCGCTCAGGTGGTGTGCGTGAAGGAGATCCCCCAGGATGGCATCGGTCTCGACATTGGCCCGAATACCGGAGCCGGATTCGGGGAGTTGATTGCATCGTCTCAAAACGTGTTCTGGAATGGACCCATGGGTGTTTTCGAATGGGAACAGTTTCGCTACGGAACCGAACAAGTGGCCCGGGCCATGGCTGCCGGTGAAGGTTTCGCTGCGGTAGGAGGAGGTGACTCGGCGGCTGCCCTGCGTCTTCTCGGACTGGAGCACTCCGTTTCTCATCTCTCGACCGGTGGCGGCGCCGGTCTTGAGCTTCTCGAGGGCCGAGTTCTGCCAGGAGTAGAGGTTCTGGAAAGATGGGTCCCATGAGCGATCGGACACCTCTTATCGTCGGGAATTGGAAGATGAACGCCAATCATCTCGAAGCGATCCAGATGGTTCAGAAGCTGTCATACCGACTCGACCTCGACGACTTTGATCGTGTCGAGGTTGTGGTCGTTCCACCGTTCACTTCGCTGCGCTCCATTCAGATCCTGATTGAGACTGACCACATGCGGATTGGTCTCGGCGCCCAGAACGCTCACTGGGAAGAAAAGGGTGCATTTACCGGTGAGGTGTCCGCACCGATGCTCGCCAAGATGGCAGTCACACACGTGATCGTCGGGCATTCGGAACGTCGTCAATTATTCGGTGAAACCGACGAGATGGTGAACAAGAAGACGAGGGCTGTGCTCAAGGCCGAGATGCGTCCGATCGTCTGCATCGGGGAAACACTTGACGAGCGCGAAGCCGGCGAAACTGAATCCGTCGTGAAAAGCCAGATCAAGGGAGCGTTAGCGCGCCTGGATAGAGAATCGATCGTCAAGTTAGAAATTGCCTACGAGCCGGTCTGGGCTATCGGCACGGGA
>CAXMOW010000088.1:0-3461 GCA_964195235.1 uncultured Acidimicrobiia bacterium
CGGTAAATAGGTATGCCGGTAGTACTGACCGGTCGTCTCGTCGAGGCTCCAAGCCGGGCCGCCGAACACACTCACCCAATTGGTTGGTGGTGAGCCGTCGGCCTTCGTGTCTCGCCACACGTACCAATCGCGTTTCGGGTTGTCCCGCGAGGAACGGGACTCGATGAACCATTCGTGCTCCGATGACGTGTGGTTTATCACATAGTCGAAGATGACTCTCATGCCACGGGCGTGAACTTCTGTGATCAGATGCTGGGCCGTGTCCAGATCCCCGAACAAGGGATCGACGTCCGCGTGGTCGGCAACGTCGTATCCCCAATCATCCATGGGACTCTTGTAGATAGGCGAGAGCCAGACGGTATCGACGCCGAGCGTGTCGCTCAGATAATCGAGCTTGGAGATGATCCCTTCCAGATCGCCGAATCCATCGCCGTTCGCGTCGGCGAAGCTGAGCGGATAAATCTGATAGACCACGGCATGGCGCCACCACTGAGGGCCATTGATGAGAGAATCGGTCATTCGATCCAGGCTAGGTAGGGAATCCGCCATCGGGGCATCTCTAGCGGCAGAGAGGGTGGGCAGCGACCACCTTCTTCCGACCAGCCGACACCTCCCCTCGCTACCCACTGTGTCTCGGGAAGGCCAGAACGGCCACCATTTTTCGTCCTCTCCTCCACTCGTCGCAGATACGGGTCGTATGGTGAGTTCTGACATCTACCCTGAATCGAGAATTCGAGGTCCCGACCGGCCATGTTGGTCGGTCAGGCAGACAGCCAAACAAGCAATTTGGGAGGAGGAAACCATCCCATGAATAAACGATGGCTAATTGCGGTGGTGACGGCCATGACCCTCATCATCGCAGCCTGTGCTACCGCCGAGGAGGGCGGCGATACAACCACCACCGCGGCCGGTGGAGGCGACACAACTACCACAGCCGCAGACGTTGAGGAGACAACCACCACGGCGACAGGCGGCGAAGCCGGCGACACAGGTTACGAGCACCTGAATGCGGCGATCGGCGGCGAGTACGCCGGCGCCGAAGTAACGGTCCAGACGCAGTGGGGGCTCGAGTCCGAAAAGGAAAAGATTGACGCGGTGTTTGCTCAGTTCACAGAGCAGACTGGAATCAGCGTCCTCCATGAGGCAATCACAGGAGATCACGAGACGGTGCTCACCGTCAGAGTTGATGGTGGGGATCCTCCGGACATCGCCCAGCTCGCCCAGCCGGGCAAGATGCGCCAGTTCGCCTCCGAAGGCCAGCTGGTGGATCTCTCCGAGTGGATGAACATGGACCAGTTGGCGGAGGATTACATCGACTCCTTCTTGAGTCTTTCTGAGTACGAAGGCGGCACCTACTCGGTGTGGTTCAAGGGTGACCTGAAGTCAATCGTCTGGTACCCGGTGGATGCATTCGCCGACAACGGCTATGAGGTTCCGGCAACCTACGACGAGTTGATCGCGCTGAGCGACCAGATAGTCGCCGATGGAAACGGAAATCCATTCTGCATCGGAATCGAGTCGGGTGATGCCACTGGCTGGCCCGCAACCGACTGGATGGAAGACATCGTCCTTCGGACGGCCGGAGGCGAGGTCTATGACCAATGGGTCAATCACGAGATTCCGTTCAACGATCCTCAGATCCTCGAGGCTGCTGGATACATGAGCGAGCTCTTCTTCACCGAGGACTACGCCTGGGGGGGAAGTACAGGAATCAACGCGACGAATATCGCCGATATACCAATACCTCTGCTCACCGCAGATGGAGACACCGAGTGCTGGATGCATAAGCAAGCGGCGTGGATCAGAGACTTCTTCACCGAGGGAACCGAGTTCCCTACAGATGTTGACTTCTTCTACTTTCCGCCGATCAAGGCCGAGCAAGGCAGCCCGGTCTTGGGCGCCGCCGACATGTTCATGATGTTCAACGATCGCCCTGAGGTTCGTGCAATCATGGAGTATCTGGCAACACCTGAGGCAGCCAAGCCTTGGATCGATGCTGGTGGGTTCATGTCACCCAATCAGTCGGTGCCTCTTGATTGGTACACCGACTATCCGAACGACCAGCTTGCAGCGATGCTTAACGCTGCGACAGTGTTCCGGTTCGACGGATCCGACGCCATGCCGGCCGAGGTCGGAGCTGGGACCTTCTGGTCCGAGATGGTGAACTGGGTATCCGCCGACGGCACAAATACGGAAGAGATCTTCCAAAAGATCGAAGACAGCTGGCCGACCGGCTGACCTTCGCTTGCACTAGGTTCACTCCCGGGTCTCCCGACCCGGGAGTGAATCCAACACCCAATGACCGAGATTCGAGCCGATCAGTACCAGAGCCGGCGAACCCAGTTCCTGAGGACACTGCTGTTTGGTGTGATCGGAGTCTTTTCTCTCGGCCTCCTGTGGGTCGGGATCACGATCCTGCTCGATTCTGAGGCCGTCGAGCGGATCATTCTCAACCTTTATGACTTCCTAGGCCTCGATGCTCAGGCCGAGGCGATTCGGGATCGCGGCCTGCAAGACGGCATCACCCGGGCTGCCATCGCAATCTTCGCCCTCATAGTCGGCGTCGGTGGGGTGTGGGTGGTTTTCACCGCCTTCAACAAGGTCATCGACCTCGCCCCGTACAAGGTGCAGCCACATCTCCGCCCGTGGGTGTTCATCCTGCCCGCGGTATTGATTCTTGGGGTCTATCTGATCTTTCCGACCATCCAAACAGTGATCCTCAGCTTTACAGAAGACGGTGGCTTTGTAGACAACTACTCGTTTGTATTCACCGATCCTGAGATGCAGATCGCCTTGCGGAACAATTTTCTGTGGCTGTTGGTCGGGACGACAGGGAGTGTCGTAATCGGCCTGCTCTTCGCCGTTCTTGTCGACCGGGTACGTCGCGAGGCATTTGCCAAGACCTTCGTGTTCCTGCCCCTCGCGATCTCCTTAGTGGGCGCCTCGGTCATCTGGAGATTCGTCTACGTGTGGCGACCAGAAGGTAGCGATCAGATCGGGATCATCAACGCGACCTTGACTGCTTTTGGGAATGAGCCCGTCCCATTCCTCCAGGTCCAACCATGGAACAACCTATTCCTAATAGTCATCATGATCTGGCTGCAGACCGGGTTCGCGATGGTGGTCCTCTCTGCTGCCCTCAAGGGAGTCTCAACCGAGATAATCGAAGCGGGTCGCATCGACGGGGCAAGCGAAACCCAACTCTTCTTCAAGGTTGTCCTGCCTTCGATCAGAGGAGCCATGATCGTGGTGGCTACGACCATTTTCATTGCCATCCTCAAAGTCTTCGACATCGTGTTCGTGATGACTGGTGGGCGATTCGAGACCGAAGTGATCGCAAACCGGATGTTCGCCGAGATGTTCAAATTTCGCAGCTTTGGACGCGCCAGCGCCCTCGCAGTAGTTCTGATGATCGTCGTGCTGCCGATCATCATTGTCAACATTCGGAACCTTCGCAGTCA
>CAXMOW010000089.1:0-404 GCA_964195235.1 uncultured Acidimicrobiia bacterium
AATGGCGATCATGTCCTGCCCATCCGGGCTCGTAATAACTGTCGGTCGTTTGGTCACCGTGTCCGTGGACAGAATCGCCACATTGGGCACGTTGATGATCGGTGCCGACATGAATGAACCAAATGGACCCGGATTGGTAATAGTGAATGTCGAGCCAATCACGTCATCGACACCAAGGTCTCCAGAGCGTCCCCGAGTCGCCAGATCTCGAATCTCACGAGCAATTCCGACGAGACGCAATCCGTCGGCATCGCGAACACGTGCAACGACAAGACCACCCTGGTTGAGGTCGATGGCGATACCCAAATCGACCTTCTTATGAAAGGTGGCCGTCTTCTCTTCGAGATTGAACGAACTGTTGACCACTGGAAACGCCTTGAGCGCATCGATCGTCGCCCTTGAGA
>CAXMOW010000089.1:414-3389 GCA_964195235.1 uncultured Acidimicrobiia bacterium
ACCCGCTCGACCCGTTCGAAATCCACCTCCACCGAAGTCCATACGTGAGCGGCAGTTGCTTTCGCCCTGACGTTGTTCTCAGCGATGCGGACCCGGAGACGATCAAGCTCAACGGTCTCGCTGCTGGAGGCAACAGGGGCTGCGACTGCAGGTTTTGCCTTGAGATCCGGGGCCGGGGGAGGTGTCTTCACCTCGGGGACAGCCTCGGGTTCGGACTCGACGATCGGTGTCGGTTCGATGGGAGACCCAACTTCGAGGTAGGCATCTACGTCCTTGCGTGTGATCCGACCGCCCTGCCCACTCCCCTGGATCTGAGCGATATCGATCTGGTTCTCACGGACCAATCGTCGCACCACAGGAGAAAGCAACTGAGGGGTCGTTTCATCCGTGGCTGGCTCGGCAAAAAAGGCCTCGACTTCGTCATCGCGTAGCGGTTCATCTAACGATTCGCCTACCGGGTCGCTGGGAGGGGCGCCGGTGAAGCCGGAATCCGCCGACACCTCAAAGCCGGTGTCGGGGCCGGCGGGTGTCTCCGAGGCAGGATGTGGGTCAACCATCGGCTCGGAAACGGGCTCCGGTTCCGATTCGGGTTGAGAAGATGAGACTGATTCATCGGCAGCACCGATGACAACCAGATCGACACCAACCTCGACAGTGTCACCCTCTGATACGAGGATCTCGAGGATTGTCCCGCCTACCGGGGAGGGCACCTCGGTGTCCACCTTGTCGGTGGAGATTTCGACGAGTACTTCGTCTTCGCCAATCGTGTCGCCGACCTGTTTCGCCCACTTGAGGATGGTCCCCTCCGTGACCGTCTCCCCAAGTTGGGGCATCGATACCGTCGTGGCCAAAACTTCTCCTCTCAGTGCAGGCCCTTGCCCGCAGCCGACATCAGTGTCTCACCGATCGCTTCGGAAAGTGTGGGGTGGGCATGGATAAAAGCAGCAGCTTCGGCCGGCAGAGCCTCCCAACCCACCGAATACATCAATTCGTGGATCATCTCGCCGGCTTGGGGGCCGATGACACTGGCACCCACAATTGGACCGTCTTGTATTGAAACGATCTTGGCGTGGCCTTGATTCTGTCCGATGATGATTGCCCGACCGACTCCATTAAAGGCATGTGTCGTAGTTTCTACTTCTAGACCTCGCACAACAGCCTCGGCTTCAGTTATGCCCACTTCGGCCACCTCAGGGTGGGTGTAGGTAACGCGGGGAATGGCGTCGTAGTTGACCGGCTGACTCTCTCCAGTGGCGAGATGTGTGACCGCGGTGATCGATTCGGCAAACCCGACATGAGCCAATTGGGGTGTGCCGGCCACAATATCCCCGACTGCATAGAGACGTTCTTCAACGGTCTCCATGTTGGCGTCAACCTCGACAAAACCTCGGTCGACCACCGCTGATGTTGTCTCCAGACCGACCCCTTCGGTGTTGGGCCCACGACCAACCGACACCAACACGACGTCTACATCCACCTTATCGTCGCCAAAGGGAACCGAAACACCGGACATGCCTTTCTCAGCCGGTCCAACCCCTACACCGATGTGGAACTTGACACCCCGCTTCTGAAGCTGACGCTGCAACACCTTCGCAGTTCCAGGGTCGGTGCCGGGAACGATCTGGTCGAGCATCTCGAAGACATGAACCTCACTGCCTAGCTCAACCAGGAACGAGGCAAACTCGCAGCCGATTACTCCGCCACCAATGACGGCAACCCGTTGTGGTTGGTGCGCCCAATCCAGTGCGTGATCGGATGTGACTATCCGGGTGCCATCAATCTCGTATCCGGGGATGGTGCGAGCATGTGAGCCAGTTGCCAAGATGATGGAGTGTCCTTCGACTGTCTGACCGTTGGACACGTCGACCTTGCCTGGTCCAGCAAGCTTGCCGAAGCCCTGAATGACATCCACACCACGCTTTTTGAGTAGCCCGCCTAGTCCTCGAACTAGGCCCTCGACCGCCTGGTTCTTCCTGGCGAGGGCTGCCGACCAGTCCATCTGTGGCTGTGATGTGACGACTCCAAACTCTGCGGCATGACTCACGGTGCTGTAGACCTCGGCAATGTGCAGCCATTGTTTGGCCGGTATGCATCCTCTGATGAGGCAAGTTCCACCTGGTCGATCCTTCTCGATCAACGCCACCGAGAGACCGAAGTTGTGTGCGTAAAGCGCGGCGGCGTAGCCACCGGGCCCGCCGCCAACGATGACTATGTCGTACAAGTTTGACCTTCCATATATCAGAACAACTGGCTGGAGGCCGAGCCTAGTTCGACCTGCAGTTACCCTCCCTGGCCGATGCAAACCCGCTGGCTACTTCTCGCTTCGGCCGTCCTCGCTTTGGTGATCCTGGCCGCTTCCGCCGTCTGGCTACTCCGTCTACTGACATGACCGAGCGACTCAATCTCATTACATCAGACGGTGTAACACTGGAGACACGGATCGATTCCCCAAGCCAGCCCGAACGATTCACGGTGTTCTGTCATCCCCATCCACTCCACGGCGGGTCGATGAATGCGCCCTTAATGATCGCTGTCGCCGGTCAATTGGTTGAAAGCGGTCATTCGGTGCTCCGGTTCAATTTCAGAGGAACTGGAGCTAGCTCTGGGGAACACGACTACGGCCGCGCTGAACTGGACGACATAACTGCCGCATTTGACCTGGCTGAAAAGCGAGGACTTCCGTTGTCTCTGACGGGATGGTCGTTTGGAGCGTCCACCGCTCTTCGCTGGCTGGCGGATACTGACTCGACGATGCCCTACGTGGGTATCGCCCCCCCGGCCGACGAGCTTCCTACCGAGCTGCCGTCCGGCCACAAGAGGGTGATTGTGGGCAACCGGGACCAAGTCATCGACACCGAAGCACTCCAGACCTACGCGGTCGACCACGCCATCGACCTGCTGATCACACCAGGAGACCACTTCTTTCATGGTCGAGGGAAAAGGATTGGCGACCTCGTTGCTCAGGGTCTGCGGGG
>CAXMOW010000090.1:0-3268 GCA_964195235.1 uncultured Acidimicrobiia bacterium
TCGCTCGGAGCAAATCAGAAGACGTCTCGACCGGAGTTGCCTCGACTCTGAGGCTCGAATGGGAGACAACCTCGTCGGCGGAGAACCGGTCATCGAGTCGGGGTTTGAAAGTCTGAACGGGTATCCGGGCAATCTTGGAGCGAGTCACCCGGCGGATCAGCTCTTCGCTTTTTCCGGAGAACATCGGGCCACAGATGACCTCAACCCACCCATCGTGATTCCGGCGAAACATCACCGGGGGAGGCTAACGGTCTCCGAGTGGCAAAGCCCTCAGGAGCGCAGGCCACTCCTACAGCTGATTCTCTCCCGGCACAGGTGTCTTGAGGAGCCAGACCGAGTTGGCTATTCCCAGGGCGAGGGTCATCGCCAGGTAGAACGAGCCACCTGCCGAAAGGAAGGGGAGGGGAAGTCCGGTGACGGGCATTATTCCGATGGTCATCCCGACGTTGACGAAGACATGGAATACCAACATCGCCGCGATTCCGGAAGCGATGAGGGCGCCGTTCCGGTCCCTCGCGTTGGCTGCAATCACCAACAGTCTCCAGATGATCACAAGGAAAGCGGCCAGAACCAGGATGGCCCCGACGAAACCCAGTTGTTCCCCGACGGCGGTGAAGATGAAGTCGGTCTCCTGCTCCGGCACATACTCGAAGTTGGTTTGAGTCCCTTGGAAGAGGCCTCGCCCGAAGAACTGGCCGGACCCGATGGCAAGCTTCGATTGGCGAAGGTTGTATCCGATTCCTTGGGGGTCGATAGTCGGATCGACCAGAACTCGAAGCCGATCGAGCTGGTAGTCCTTCAGCCAGCCGAATTGAAGCGTTGTCATGATGACGGCGGCGGTCACGGAGGCAAGAGCCACCAACTGTCGCCAGGTCGCACCAGCCACGAAGAGCATGGCAAAGAGAATGAAACCGAAGACGAGCATGGTCCCCAGGTCGGGCTCACGCAGGATCAGATAGCCGGGGATCGCCACCACCGCCACGGCCTGCAGCATCTCCAGCCAGGTGATGTTGCGCCTCCCCATCTCATCCCGGTTCATCGGTGAGAGCAGGGCGGCGAGGGCCAGGATGACACCCACCTTGGCGAACTCGGCGGGCTGAAGCTTGAAGAAGCCGAGGGGGATCCATCTCTGAGCGGCATTGACAGGATCGAAAAAGAAGACCGCCACTAGGGCAACCAGCAGCACAATCGATATCCACGGGATGATGTTCCGGTACTCCCGGTAGTCGATGTTGGAAGTGACCAAATAGATAATGAGACCCGCTGCGACGAAGATCATCTGCCGTTCCATGCCGTACGAACCCGCGTTCTTGGTCGCGGAGTAGATCATCAGCAACCCAAACCCGGAGAGTGCGAGCATCGTCGCGAACAGAATTCGATCCGGCCTGTTCTCTCGCCGGTCGACCGTGACTTCCCTGATTCTGGTGAGGACCGCCATTACTGGGCCTTCTCACCTTCGACGATTGGGGTCACCTCATTGCCCATCAAATACTGCATGATGTGCCGACCGACCGGCGCCGCTATTCGACCACCCGACCCGCCTTCCTCGATCAAGACGACGATAACGTACTGAGGGTTGTCGATGGGAGCGATGCCAACGAACCAAGCATGGTTGTCGTTGCTCTTCGAAGACTGTCCGGTTCCTGTCTTCCCGCCAACATTTTCAACGCCTTCTCCAAAGTCGGCGAACGCTCTCGATGCCGTTCCACTGTTGACCACCCGGTTCAGATCGGCGAGCAGTGAGCTGCGAGTAGCTGGATCGATATCGACTGTGCGCACCAATTCCGGAGAGGTCGTGACCACCACATTCCCGTCAGAGTCGACGATCTCCTTAACGACACGGGGCTCCATCACCTGGCCCCCATTGACGAGAACGGCATACGAGGTCGCCACCTGCAGCGGGGTTGCGGTGAAGGCACCCTGGCCTATCGCAAAGTCGATCAGGTCTCCGCCTAGCCATGGCGAGGCGAGCTCGAGACGTGATGGTTCGAGCAATCTCGTGCCTGGATTTTCCCTTTGGTAGGCAGCCCATTCGTTGAAAAGCTCGCGGGTCGGGACGATCCCAGACGCCTCAGCAGTCAGGTCAACGCCGGTTTGGGAGCCGTATCCGAGATCTTTGGCCCAATCCTGGATCACGTTCTCCTGAGCCTTTCCCTGGTAGGCCTGCCATGTCCCCAGTGCCACCGACCAGAAGTAGATGTTGCATGAGTTTTGAAGAGCACCATGGATGTCGAGCCATCCCAGTTCTCCTGGGTAATACCAATCTCTCTTGACCTGCTGTGATCCATCCTCGAGCTCGGCCACGACGAAAGTCCCGTCACAATGCACCAAACCGTTCGCCGCATCAACGTCGTCGCGCTCAGAATCGAACGGCAGGTCTTCCTCGAGTTTGACCGTATAGGTGATCGCCTTGAAGGTCGACGCTGGTGGATAGAGACCGCTGATCGCGAGGTTGTTGAAGGCGAGGGTCTCCGTAAGGGCTTCAAAGGTCAGGTCGTCAACGCCTGTGACAAAGAGCTGGGGGTCAAAGTCCGGATACGAAGCCAAGGCCAACACTTCAAAAGTGTTCACATCAAGGACCACGGCTGCTGCCCGCTCTGTCTCGCTGAACACCTCGTCACCTTCGGCGCGGTCGACATCCTTGACGGAGTTGGACAAAGAGACGGCCTCTTCGAGGGCGAGCTCAACGAGTTCCTGAAGTTCAAGGTCAAGGTTGAGCACGACCGAGTCACCAGGCTCCGGTTCCCGTGGCGGACGCTGATCGATGATCTCGCCTTCCCGCACCCGATACTCGACTAGGCCGGAAATACCTTGGAGATACTCGTCATACACGCTCTCCACGCCGAGTTTCCCGATCCGAACATTTGGGTCCAGGTCCGGATGCTCCTCCAGATCTTCCTTGCTCGGCAGACCGAGGTGGCCGATCACATGTGAGAGCGTCGGGCCGGCAAGATAGACCCGCTCCGGCACGGTCACAACCTCGACCCCGGGAAGCCGATCGAGGTTCTCTGTAATCGTGTATGCGGTCTCGACGGACACTGTTGAAACCTGGAAACGACTGTTGATTCCGGCCTCCTCGTACATCTCACCGAGTTCCATCGGATCAACACCCACAATGGCCGCCAGACGCTGCACAAGCCCGTCCTCCTGCTCGGGTTGAACGAAGGTGCGGTCAATCACCACCGCCGGGACCAGCTGGCTGGTAACGAGGAGTTTCCCGTTCCGGTCGTAGATATCGCCGCGAGGCGCGAACGACGACTTCTCGATC
>CAXMOW010000091.1:0-3237 GCA_964195235.1 uncultured Acidimicrobiia bacterium
CGACCGCTTACGAACGGGCTACGGAATCGACATCCAGCGGCCGCGGGATGATGGCTCGGTCGGCGCCGCGTGTCGGGACAAGCGACTCGGCGAGTGACCTCGATCACCCCCATTATGCGCAATAACGATCAGGACGACGAGTGCTCTGGAACGGCACGTATTGCTTGGGCAGCGATCGTGATGCAGTCTGTGGGGATGTTGAGTATCTGCGGGAGGTGGCGGTGGGCGAAGCGCAGGTGATGGTGCGGGCTCTGGGGGCGAGTGACGGGCTCGCCGCGGTGACGGTGATCAACACCGCCGCCGAGTGGTATGCAGAGTTCCTGCCTGCCTCAGAGGTCAACGAGCCCGAGATGACCCTCGACAGCTGGGCAGAAGAGGCCCGGCGGATGACTTGGTACGGGGCGTTCGAAGGAGGTGAACTCGTCGCGGTGATGGGCCTCGAGTATGCCGGTGACGCCGCCCTCCTCCGCCATGCCTACGTACTGCCCGACCGTCAGCGGCAAGGCATCGCATCGATGCTGCACCAGCGTCTCGAACGACAGGTCCATGGTGTCGACCGGATCATTGTCGGTACCTACACCACCAACTACAAGGCCCGCCAAGCCCTCGAGAAGGCCGGTTATCGACCGTCCCCGGACCCGGAAGCCGTGCTCCGCCATTACTACGACATACCCGACGACCGGCTCCAATCATCGTTGACCTACGAGAAGCACCTCGATCGCGACCGATGACAGCAGCGATCGGCACCGACACCGATCACTCAATCTGTGCAATAACGCTCACTTCGCCCAGCGCTCGATATCGGCACTTAGGTGTGCGGGTCGGGCTCACGCTATGACCTACGAGGTCGACCGTGCATCAAGTTCATCCAAGCCAGCGTCGCAACGCTGGGCGGTCCAGCGTCTTGGGGTGCGTCTCAGCGAAGTCGTCTCAGTCTGGCCTTTGTTCGGCTCAGAGAGTCGCCGAGGCACTCTCTCTAGTCGTCCAGAAGGGACTACCCGCCATTGTCATCGGAGGACCGGTCAGAAACTGGGCCAACTCGCCGAGTACCTCGGTGATAGTTGATGACGCTGCGTCGTACGAGTTTTCGTCTTCGTAAGCCGCCACGATTACTCCTTCACCGGAGGAAGCGTTGAAGACATCGACGGATACGAGACCGTCAATAGCGCGGACCTGTTCCGTCTTGGTGTCGGCCCATGCCGCGATGTCTCCCTGTCGGCCTTCCGGAAACTCATATCTAGTCACTCGATAGAACATCCTGTCCTCGCTTTCTCACGACATATGCTTACTCGGGTCGGTGGGATCCGACCAACTGACCTTCGTGGTCAGGCACGAGAACATTGTCTCCCCAAGTGAGGTCCGCTACATCCGTCAATCGACGGACCTGTATCGCTTCCACAAGCCGTCCCAGTTGCTGATAGTGCACGCGATATCAGTCGATCAACTGACTTCGGTACGCCTCGCCATCCAAGCGGCCACTTCGGCTCGAGTACGCACGCCGAGCTTGTAACGGATCCGTCCAAGATGAGATTCGACCGTACGTGGAGAGATCCCCAAACGCTCCCCGATCGCGGCATTGGTAAGACCAAGCGTCGTCAGTTCAGCGACATCCAGTTCCCGAGCCGTGAACTCGCCGTATGGCCCCTTGGGCAACAGCGCCTCCGGAGCGACATCGAAAAAAGGGACCGTCAGATCAGCAACTTGACGCCAGTCGCCGAGAAAGCAAAGGTGCGCAGCTCCATCAACAGGCTCCAAGGTTGCTCCAGCGATGGCAGCCGCCATCGCCGCACCGTTACTGAAACGGACCGCCTGATCATCAACGCGATGCAGCACAAGGGTCGGTGCTCGGACTTGAGCTGCTTCGCTGGAAACATCGGATTCGTAGTACATCTGTAGCCGAAGAGCCGCTGTCTCACCGTCGGTGCACTGTCGCTGCCACGAGTCAAACCACTTCCAGTCTTCCGAACCCAGCCCCGGAATGAAGATGTCTCGCATCGCCTTCGAACCCAGTCCCCAATGTGCCCGGATCAGCGAAAGCAACGCCTGACGGGCATCATCAGGAACAAGAGCATCACCACGTAGGGTTCCTCCGAAAAGGACCATCCTCTGCACCAACCCTGGCTCCAGTGCAGCAAACCGGATGGCCGTGCTCGCCGCGATTGAAGAACAGAACATGGAGACTTGACGGCTCGGCCCAACCCCGACAGCTTCTAGGACAGACCTGAGTAACTCCACTTCTTCATCGATCGAACTCGTCGTAGCGTCTCGATCGGATAGGCCGGTCCCAGGAGGGTCAAAGCAGATGACCTCATTCGACAATGCCAGTTGCTCAACGAGGCCCCTATAGCCGTCGTGGTCCCACATGGCTTCTAGATCGCTGACCCAACCCGTATCGAATAACAACGGTCGCCCCGACCCGACCACAGAATATGCAACCCGGCCCCATTGAGTGCGAAGGAAGCGTATGGGCCTGCCCATCGACACAGTGTCGCACCTTACCCGAGGCCGAGCACGAGTCTCCGAGAGTTGCAGCCGCGGAAAGACCGTCGCATCCGGTCCGCTCATAAGTGCTGCGGTCTCGAGGGGTGGATGCAACAGCTTTGGCGAGAGTAAGAGTCTCTCGTTGGAGGAGGTTGCTGTGGCGAGGTTCACGGAGGCGGAGATCGCCGAGGTGTGGGAGCGACGGAAGGCGGGTGAGCAGGACCGGGTACAGCCGGAACGCAGATCACCGAATCTGCGTGATAACGCCCATCACGCCGAGTGCTCGGTAACGGCACGTCCAGAGCGGTTCGGATTGTGATGGATTAGGAGGTTCTGGACCTGTCGCGGTGCCGCGATTGGGATCGCAATGAAGAGAATGGCTCCCAGGATGGCTCCCAAACGTCAGACGGTCCATTCGTCGTCACGCGGCGAAGCTCTTTCGTTACAGGCCTCGCTGGCACGCCCGGAGGAACTCGAATCCCCAACCTTCTGATCCGTAGTCAGAGAGCCTATTGGGATGGAATTGGCCAGAATCCCATGCACGCATTGGAATGCGATCAAGGAGGAAGGCCCAGGGAGGGCGCTGTGGGTGCGTGGTGGGTGCACGGAGGCTTCACGCAAGCGTCATGGGGATTTGAGAGTCGGGCTCATAACCCGAAGGTCGCGGGTTCAAATCCCGCCCCCGCTACGAAGGAAACCCTTGGAGGCCCTACAGCCCCCGGGGGTTTTCTCGTGTCTGGGCCGAGCTGCGAGCTG
>CAXMOW010000092.1:0-3214 GCA_964195235.1 uncultured Acidimicrobiia bacterium
GCCTACGCCGGTGTGGCGGTTGTGACAATTGCAGGTCTCGCGATGGCTCCGCTACTTGGCCAATCTCTTCTGCCGGACTTCAAGGAGCGAGACTTCCTGATGCATTGGCTCACCAAGCCGGGGACCGGTCAGCCTGAAATGGTTCGAATAACCCAACGGGTAAACCGGGAGCTTCTCGAGATCCCCGGCGTCCGCAATGCGGGCTCTCACATCGGCCAGGCGCTGCTGATGGACGAGGTGGTCGGGATCGAGTTCGGGGAGAATTGGGTCAGTGTCGATCCAGGAGGTGGTCGACGGCTATCCCGGCGTGTTCAGGGATGTCCAGACCTATCTGAAGGAGCGGATCAGGGAAGTCCTGACCGGTTCCAGCGAAGCGATCACTATTCGCGTCTACGGGCCTGATCTCGACTTGCTCCGTGAGAAGGCCACCGAGGTAAACCAGCTATTGGGCGGCATCCCGGGAGTGATCGAGAACCACGTCGAATTCCAGGAGGAGATCCCCCAAATCCAGGTTGAGGTCGACCTGGAACGGGCCAAGATCTTCGGTCTCAAGCCAGGCGATGTACGCAGATCGGCCGCCTATTTGATCGCGGGCGAAGAAGCGGGAGACCTCTTCTCGGCAGGCAGGGCCTACGACGTTCAGGTGTGGAGCACACCTGAAACCCGTCAGAGTCTCACCGACGTACAGAACCTCCTCATAGATACTCCAAGCGGCTCTCAGGTGCACCTGACCGATGTCGCCGACGTTTCGATCGTGGCTGTTCCCAATGTGATCCACCATGAGAACCTGTCGCGTAACATCGATGTCGGAGCCAACATCGACGACAGTCGCGACCTGGGGTCGATCGTCGGCGATGTGGAGCTGGCACTCGCCGAGGTCGAATGGCCGGCGGAGTTCCACGCCGAGCTTCTCGGTGAGTTCACCGAGAGGCAGGCGGCGCAAAGCGACCTGATGCTGTTCGCGATAGCGGCAGCCATGGCCATCTTTCTGCTATTACAAGCCTCGTTCAACAGTTGGCGCCTCGCCATCCTGTCGTTCCTCACGTTGCCGATCGCACTCGTGGGTGGGGTCATCGCTGCCTATATCGCCGGCGGCGATATATCACTCGGCTCCCTGGTCGGTTTCTTCACCGTGCTTGGCATTGTTGCCAGAAACGGCATCATGCTGATCAGCCACTTTCAACATCTGGAACGTGAGGAGGGCGTGCCCTTCGGTCCCGAGTTGGTCCTCCAGGGTGCCGAAGAGCGCGTGGTGCCCATTCTCATGACGGTTCTGACCACGGGACTGGCGTTGGTTCCCCTCATCATTGGAGGTTCGATCGCCGGCCAGGAGATCGAGTTCCCGATGGCCATTGTGATCCTGGGTGGCCTGATCACCGCCACACTCCTCAACCTGTTCGTAGTACCAAGTCTCTATCTCCAGTTCGCACGAAGAGACGAGGAGGCCCTGCCCGTCGAGGCGACCGTCTAACCCTGTGAGACTGGTGATGACTGACCACTTGGAGCGAGCTTGTTGACGGCGGGTGTGTTGAGGTGAAAGTCTTGTGAAACGTACCACCAATCTGATTCTCATCCTCATGGTGATGATCCTCGTCATTGCGGCCTGCGGCTCTGGTTCCGCCGGCGACACCACCACGGAACCACCCAACGACGCGGGGACCGTAACAACCGATCAGCCAGATACGACGGTCGCCGCCGCCGACGAGGAGACGAATGGGGAATCGGAGGACCCAGTGGTGGACGGACCGCTCGAACCCCCGGATCTCGAGCCAGGTGCCTTCGGCGACCCGACCAACGTCGATCACAAGTGGTTTCCTCTGATTCCAGGGACCCAGCTCATTTTCGAGGGAGTCACTCTGGATAAGGATGAGGATGAGGAGATCCCGCATCGCGTCATATTCACGGTTACCGACCTCACCAAGATGATCGGGGGTGTTGAGAGCGTTGTTATCTGGGATCAGGACTTTTCTGAGGGTGAGTTGGTGGAGACGGAAATTGCTTTCTTCGCTCAGGACGACGAGGGGAACGTCTGGCGCATGGGTGAATACCCGGAGGAGTACGAAGACGGCGAGTTCGTGGAGGCTCCATCATGGATTCATGGGATCGACGGAAGCAGGGCAGGAATCCATATGCCGGCAAGCCCGCAAACTGGCACCCCCAGCTTTCCTCAGGGTTGGGCTCCTTCGGTCGAGTGGACCGATCGGGGCAAGGTTTTCGAGGTCGGAACCCAAACCTGTGTCCCGGTGGACTGTTTTGAGGATGTTCTGATCGTCGACGAGTTCAGCCTTGACGAACTGACGTTCTTTCAGGTCAAGTACTACGCACCTGGCGTGGGAAACGTTCAGGTCGGATGGAAGGGCAACGATCCCGAAGGCGAGACGCTCGAGTTGGTGGCGTGGAACCTTCTTGATGCGGCCGGTTTGGCCGATGCGCGGGAGGCGGCTCTCGCCCTGGAAGAGAATGGATACGAGCGGAGTGAGGTGTACGCCCAGACGGAGCCCATTGATGTTCCCTGAGTGGGGGTTAGGCCGCGCCCATGAGGGATGGGAGTCCTCCCATCACTGAGCAGGTTTACGGCGGTAACCCGCCTATAACGACTGTGTCTCTGGGGGTGAATGCAACACCTGTCGGTGAGAGTGTTGTCTGTTATCGGAGGCCTTTGTTATGAGGAGATTCGCTGAGGCTGAGGTGATCGAGGTTTGGGCTCGGTGGCAGGCGCGGGTGATGCGAACCGGTTGATTGGAGGTCGGTTTAGGTGGGTCGGCGGCCTCGATAAGGGCGTTTGTCGAATCGTGGTGTGGGATCCGACCGCCTGTCCGGCACCGTTCGCCACGTCATTTGTCGTTGACCGAACGGGAGGAGATTTCTTGTGGTGTCGAGCCATCGACCCAGCGAGCCGTGTCGCCAAGAGATTGAAGTTCCGTGATTACTACGAGTTGCTTACTGGTCCCGCTTCGAGAAAAAGTAAAGCCGCACATAACGGCTGCGAGATCAAGTGGTCATTGCATCGTTTCGGCGAGTTTGTCTGATGGTGTCATCCCTCCGAGGGTGTGTCTAGGGCGGGTGTTGAGCGAGTAAGCGGCCTGGTCGAGATCTTCTTGGGTGAGTTTGGACATGTCGGTGCCTTTGGGAAAGTATTGGCGGAGTAGTCCGTTGGTGTTTGCGTTGGTTCCCCGCTGCCAAGGCGACTTCGGGTCGCAGAAGTAGACGTCGA
>CAXMOW010000093.1:0-3178 GCA_964195235.1 uncultured Acidimicrobiia bacterium
GACAACCTGGTGCAGGGAATCGTCGAAGAAACAACCGATCCCCGTAGATCGCACACCGGCCGCTTCTGCTTCTAGGTAGAGCACCTGCCCGATGGCACCTGCCTCCCAGTGCAACCTCTTGTAGAACCACGACCCGTACTCGCGCAATCTCGGCTCGAACTCGGCGATCATCGCAAGAGCGAAGGCTCCGTCCGAAGCAATATCCTGGTGACAGGAAACACTCCGAGCCACATCGCGACAGTCGGTCTGCATCAATCGGAAAAGTGGCAAGTCAGCAGGGCATTCCGCCGGGCGAGTCCACTCGAACTCCGGCCGCATGGCCGTCTTTAAATCGTTCTTGGATCGGGGCTCGCGGACCAAACTGTAAAGTCCCGGATTGAGACCGTCCACACGGTGTACGAAGAGTACAAGGTGGATCGCAGGTTTCCAGGGAAGCGATTCGAACGGAACGCGACCCGGCCTGGCCAAAACTTTTTCAAGCATTCCGTAGAAGACGTCACGGTCCAGCCCCGTCTGGCCATCCATGGCCACCGCACTTCGGCGTTGGCGAATGATCTGACGGGCAGAGAGTTGCCGTGGAGGAATCGGTGAGTGAGGCTGGTTGCTTGCGGGGACTTCCCGGTACGCCTCCACTGGAAGCTCCATACGAACACTGGCTTCTGCGACCTCATCGATGACAGGCCACGGGTGATGCTCCGAGCTGAGTCGATTCGGTTGACCGGTCTTCGGCAAGCGGGACAGGCTCGCGAGAAGATCACTAGTAGGTCGGTACGTGTGACGTAACTCTTGGGGAATCACTTTGTCAGTCGGGCAGAGCATGAACAGGCAGTCCGGATGCTCAGCCTCGACACCTTGTTGGTCGGCGATGCCCAGCAGGTCTGCCAGTTGCCGATCGGTCCACCCCTCCATCAAGCGAGCTTGCCAACCGAGAACGGAGGCAGCAAGAGCAATGGCCGCAATTGCATGGCCGACGTCATGATGGCAATAACGAAACGCCCGCTCTCCGTACTTCCAGGATTCCCTCCAATGAATCGAGGTCAGACCGACGAGCACAGTGCCCGGTGGCAGATGACGGCTCAGTTCCGACCACTGGTGATTCGAGAGCGCAGCTCTTTGTTCCAGTCCATGGTGGAACGGTGAGTAGTGGTAAAGGGCCGGTGAGTCAGACAGGTCGGGGATGGAGCCTGCGATTAAATAGCACTCGGTGGGATGAAGGGCGCCACTGGACGGGTTGACTCGCAGTGACCAGCGAGCATTGCCCAGTTCCTTCCATGCCGATAGGGCGAAAGAATCGTAGAACAGCTGTGAAACACTCGCCCGGTTTAAGGGACGGACGGTCGTTCCGCCAACCCGGAAGATGGCGTCGTAGAGAGGTTCCGCTTCGGGAGGGATCTCGTCAAGCAGAAGGAGTTTGCTCCCGTCGTATTTCCTGAATGGGTCGGGCTGAGTTTCCCAGTCCAGGTATCCGAGAGAGCGTGCGTAGCGATGCGGATGGTGTTGAGTCCGTTCGTGATAGGCCAGAACCGTTTCCAGGCTCGTACTCAAGTTGGCAACCCTGCATCCACCCAGGCGTTGAGCCCTCCGGCCACGTTCTTCACGTTTCGGTAGCCAATCGACTTCAGCACCAGCATTGCCACCAGAGATCGTTGGCCGACAGCACAGAGGGTGATCAACGGTGCGTCGTGATCGGCGGGAAGATCAGCCTCCTGGTCAAGCTCTCCAAGTGGGATGTTGATCGCACCCTTTACATGCCGTTCTGCGAACTCCTTGGGAGAGCGAACGTCAATCAATAGAGCACGATTCTCTTCTAGAATTTTTTCCGCAGCGCCGGCGTCGATCACGTCAGGCGATCTGCGGGCGTGGGCCATCATCGAGCCGAAGAGCGCCTCGCCGGGACTTGGATCGGCGTTAGGGGTCGCCTGTTGCGGGGGAAACAACTCGGGTAAGTGCTTCCGCACCGAAGTGGCGTACTTGAACACGTTGTCTGGAAAGATCACCACGACGACGGTGCCGGGCTCGTCGGACACCATCTCCAACGCGCCGGTGAGCGCCATCCCTGAACTCGGACCGGCGACCAGGCTCTCTTCCCGGTTCAGACGCAGACAAAGTCGGTATGCATCTTCGTTGCGCACCTCGATGGTCTGATCGTATTCCTTCGGACGGTACAGTTTGGTCTGACTCAGCTGGCGGATACTTCGTACACCCGGAATGTCATGCCCATCTTCGGGGTGCACACCCAGTACCTTTATCGAGGGATTCTGTTCCTTCAGAAATCTTCCCGTGCCGCCGATCGTTCCACAAGTTCCCAACCCGGCGACGAAGTGCGTTACCTTGCCTCCTGTCTGCTTCCAGATCTCGGGCCCCGTTGTAAGGTAGTGTGCCCCGGGGTTGGCCTCGTTCTCGTACTGGTTGAGCATGTGGAAGTCGGGTTTGTCTGCAATCTCCTGGGCCATGACGATCGCACCTTCCGGCGCACCGGGCGCAGGACAGAGCGTATCTTCCAGTTCGATGACATCGCATCCGAAAAAGCGCAACACGGTCCGCTTGGCCAGCGGGATCTCACTCGAGAGGGGAGCGGTCAACGTGTAGCCCTTGGCGTTGGCGACCATGGCCAGACCCATGCCGGTGTTTCCCGAGGTCGGCTCGACCAGATTCTTGATACTCCCGAGCACACCCTGATCTTCAGCATCACGCACCAGGTTGGCTGCCACACGGTCCTTGACCGAGCCGAACGGGTTGTACCATTCGAGTTTGGCGTAGATCGTCGCATGTTCGAACGGAGCGACCCGGTTGAGTCGTACCAGCGGCGTGGGATTGTCGGTGCCGGACAACAAACCCAGCATCGATTCGTACACTCGCAGCGCGTGATTGTTCATCGGTCTCTCCCGGCAGGTCTGGCTTGATACCGATTCTAACCCTGTTCTTCCTCCACCATAACGCGTGACCGAACTCAGGTATTTCCCGGCATTTCAAGCAGCCAAGTGCTGTCCCGGGCTACGACCGACGTTACGCAGATGAATTCCTGGACACTGGTGAAGGCTAAGGTGTCCAAAAAGTGACATCGAGGACGGAAAACCTGTACCTTAGCGGACTCCACGGACACCATTAATAAAGGCTTTTCGAAAAACTCCAGTAACCACGAAGCCCACGAGCGGACTCATAATCCGTTGGTCCCTTA
>CAXMOW010000094.1:0-3101 GCA_964195235.1 uncultured Acidimicrobiia bacterium
GGCAAACTCTGGGGAGGCACCAACGTAATTGTCGGTGCCGAGACTGATAACGCAGCCAGCCTCAACAATCTTTTCCGCATTGAGGCGTCGCATCGCCAAATGGTGGCCAAGCCGATTTTGCTCGCGGCGCAACTCGAAGGACGTCTTGTCCCGCTTCACATTTCGACGAAGACGGCCCCACTCTGACGGCACAGTCTTCTTCTCCTCCGCATGCGCCTTGTCCGACAAGTGCTCGTCCCACGCCCCTCCAGTCATAGTGTTGACCAGCATCGAACAGACGATCTCGTGATCCTTGATCGACGCCAGTAGTTCATCCGACATCTCGCGATCTGCGATCAACTCCGGGTGCTGGATGAGGTCGATTCCCGCTTCGATACTGAGGCGAAGACCCTCGGGGTTCGTCGAGTGGGTCTCTGCAACCAGACCTCGAGCGTGGGTCTCATCCACGATGATCTTCTGAGCTTCCGGTGAGAAAGAGATCAGCGTGGGAAACTCCCAGTGGGTGGTGCCACCGTACTTGAGGAAGTCGACTCCCTTGTCGAGGTATTCGTTGATAGCGGCTCGAAGCTCATCGGGGTACATGTCCATTAGATCTTCGCCAGCACCTTGGGCGATGTGATCCGAAAACTGCTCCTCCCAAAGTGATAAGTCGTCCTCGGGGATCAGAGCGAAGGTGATCGAAAATGGGCCGCCCCAGCCGACGATGTTGCCAGCCACCTGCAACCTGGGTCCGATCTCAGCACCAGAAGCAATAGCATCCCGAACTTCGATCAACTGCGGCAGCTGACCGTAGCTGTCCCGCACGTGAGTAACCCCATGCTTGAGATGCATTTGTGCTGCTTCGAGTGCAATCTCGACGCCCCGTTCATAGAAGAACACCGCGTTCTCCTTGCGTTCTTTGAATTGAGCGCCGTAGAGACTCAGATGGACGTTGCTGTCAACAAACCCTGGGGTCATATACCTGCCGGCACCCTCGATGGTTGCGGCATCGTCCGGCACCGCAACACCAGAGCTTGGACCAACCGCCACGATCCGTTGTCCTTCGATAAGAATCGTCGAGTCAGGTTTCGGGGGCCCGCCATTTCCGTCGATCAGGGTCACGCCGACGATCGCCTTGAAGTGATTTGGCATTGGCGAAAGCTACCGGGATCGTGAGCTGTTCGAGAATTCTTCCTCTGGAAACCCCGAGCGGTCGGGAACGGCACCGCATAACCGGCCACCCGCCTCCCCCGATCGGTGCCGGCAAATAACGGCACTTAGGTGGGGGGATCGTGTTGGCGCGAGCAACTGGTGAGGCGCGATAGATTCATCTGAGAGAGCATGAAGAGTTGAGACGTCTCTTTGATGGCTACATGGACTGCTATGGCTTGACACCGAACCGGCTCACAAGACGGGATCGCGGGCCCCTTGAGCCGGCAGCCGTTATGTGCGGACAACGAACCATGCATAAAGCTGATCGTTGATCGTCGAGGTCTGTGGAATATCATTCCTGTTCGATGACGATGTAGTTGCCTGCTTCGTATTCTCCTGGCCGGTTGTCGAAGATGACGATGATGTTCGAACTGAGAAACTCGGTGACGGTCAGCGTCTCTCCGGGTCTTAGTTCGGGGGCTACCGGTGTCGGAGCGTTTTCGCTGTCACGATCGTCGGGATATACGAGACCAAAAGCAGTGAAACCGATCTCGGTTATCCCGCTTCTGCGCAGGTCGACGATTCCGTCTACAACCGGCAGTGCTGTTGGATCGCCCTCGAAAATGATGACTACCGCGAGTCGGATGGTCTCGTCGCCGACGTTGGTCAACGCCAGATCGACAACGAGGTCTCCTGAAGGGAGCGGGTTGGTACTGGCCGCCCATGGGCCACCGACCTGAACATCGATTGTTACAGCTTCTGGAGGAGGTTCGGGACAGCTGAGGCTGGACTCGTATCCGGCTTCAATGCCAGCCCGTTCGAGATACCTACACGACTCGACATAGACCGTGTTGAGTACCTCAAAGTCGGCAGGTGGCTCGACCTCACCGAACAGCCACTGCAAAAACAGGTCCCATTCGGCGAGGGTCGAGAACTCTCCGATGGTCGCCTTGATGTGCAGGGTGAGTGCCCTGTAGGCCGAGACTAGTCGTCGTGGGCTTTCGTGAACCCCGAGGGCGCAACCACATCGGCCAGTAGGTCGATGTGTTCGAGTTGGATGTCATACGTTCCCACCCAGTAGCCCTCCCAGGCGCGGAGCATGTCCTCTTCGGACGGATCATCGCTGTCATCCCCAAACGACTGGTTGTCCTCTTCAAACCGGGTCAAGCTGTCAAACAAGTCGCCGTCGAGGTTGGACATTTCGATGAGGCACGCTTTGTCTCATCTTTTCCTTTCGGCTTTTGTACTACACACGCACGAACAGCCGCCTGCGTCTACAAACATCACATCCGTGTCATCCTTCGAGCCTGACCACCAGCCGTTGACCTGAACTGTTTGATGAGATCCCGATGTTGGGGTCGGATTCGAATCGAACGTCGAAGCTGTTCACATCTAGCTCACCCAGTTCAAAGACACAACCTGCATCGTGGCCCGATGGAAAAAGAAACAACGGTCCATCACGGTGGAGGACCTCGATGCCGGTCGGAAGCGAAACCGAACTCAACTGGACGCCGGAGGTCCCGTCGACGAAGAAAACCAGGGAACCCTCGATTACTCCTGAGACTTCGCCAGACCCAGTGCATGCGCCAGTATCCGCGTCGACCCTATAACTGTCGAGTATCACCACCCACACTTCAACGGGCAGAGGTTGGAGTCCAGCATCAAGTGTGGTCGGTGGCGGTGGTTGTGTAACCACCGGAGCGTCGCTGATAGTCAACAAGTAGGAGACGCCTACCAGTACAGCCACGACAGTCGCAGCGACGAGCGCATAACCCAGTCGCCGGCCCGTCCGTCTCGCTTTTACCAGAAGCTGGAAACGTTGTTTTGTGTCCACCTGACGGCGGACCCGATCGGCTAGCACAACACCGCGGGCTCTCATCTCCTCAGGCATCATGATCCACCTCCCCGGTTAGAGCCTCTGCCAAGGCCTCTCTACCTCTCTGAAGATGGGTCCGAACCGCAGACTCGGA
>CAXMOW010000095.1:0-3053 GCA_964195235.1 uncultured Acidimicrobiia bacterium
AGGGCAGACAACAGACCAACAAGTCGTCTACCTATTCGGCGAGTTCTAGGACCAATCCCAACCGCCACGACCCGCACATAACGGCACTTATGTTCCCCTAGGTGGGCCGCACATAATGCCGGTTATGTGCGGGGGGTTTCTGTCGACGGTCGAGTGGTGAGTTCGTGTCCTGACAAAGACTGGGCTCGCCCAGACGGCTGGAGTTAGTCGATAGGCTCGGGAGTGATGGAGAAGCTTCCTGATGGCGTGGTCACCTTTCTTTTCACTGATGTAGAGGGCAGTACGAGGCTGTGGGAGGAGGCGCCGGACTCGATGATGGAGGCGCTCCGCCTACACGACGAAGTAATCACAACGGCGGTCGAAACTCACAATGGATTGGCGGTCAAACCGCGGGGTGAGGGTGACAGCCAGTTTGTGGTTTTCGGGTCGGCCGTCGACGCAGTGAAGGGCTCGGCCGAAATGCAGCGTCGACTGGCAGAAGTAGATTGGCCGACGCCACGCCCATTACGTGTGCGGGCGGCGTTGCACACCGGCATGGCGGAATTGGAGAGCGGGGATTATTACGGGTCGGCGGTTAACCGGGCAGCCCGGCTCCGGGCTATCGCTCACGGTGGTCAGTCCGTCATGTCGGCCTCGACCTTCGAGTTGGCACAGGATCATCTGCCGGATGGGGTGACCGTGACCGACATGGGCGCCCAGCGACTGAAGGACCTGACTCGTCCCGAGCATGTTTTCCAACTGAACGTCGACGGCCTTATCGACACCTTCCCGGCGTTGAAGTCACTCGATTCGGTTGCGAACAATCTGCCGGAGCAGCTGACTGAGTTGATCGGCCGGGAAACCGAGCTTGCCGAAACGGAGCGGCTTTTGGGGGAGACCCGGATGTTGACAATTCTGGCTCCTGGAGGCACGGGTAAAACCCGTTTGGCGATTCAGGCAGCCGCAGACCGTACTGCCGACTACCCCGATGGCGTTTTCTGGATTGCTCTAGCCGACATCTCATCCACCGGTGACATCGTTCAGGCGGTGGCAGAAGCAGTTGGGGTCGCATTGTCTTCGAGCGAGGATTCTCAGGACCAGCTGCTCGAATACTTGGCGCCGAGACGCCAACTCCTTGTCTTCGACAACTTTGAGCATCTTTCCGACGGGGCGATGATCGTGTCGGCGATTCTGAGAGCGGCGCCCGACATAACGGTGATCTCCACTTCACGGTCGAAGTTGGGCCTGAGCGGCGAAGCGGTCATGTCGCTCGGCGGGCTGGACACGAACTGGGACTCGCTGGAAGGGTTGCTACAGACCAGTGGGGCACGTTTGTTCCTTGATGCCGCGAAGCGAACACGTCCGGGATTCCTCCCAGAAACAGAAGACATTGAGCCGTTGGGAGAAATCCTACGTCTAACAGAGGGCGTGCCATTGGCGATCTTGTTGGCTGCCGCCTGGGTGGACGTGCTGTCAATTTCTGATATCGCCGCCGAGATCGCAAAGAGCCTCGACTTCCTCGAAACCACTGTCACTGACGCCCGGGATCGGCATCGAAGCCTTGGAGCTGTGTTCGCATACTCATGGCAGCTCCTCAGTCGAGACGAACAGGACACCTTCGCTGGCCTGTCTGTGTTTAGAGGAGGTTTCACCAAGGAAGCTGCTGGGGCCGTCACTGGGGCATCGCTGCGGGATCTCGCGAACCTCGCCAACAAGTCCCTGGTCACTCCCAACCCGGACACCGGCCGCTACTCAGTGCATGAACTCCTCCGCCAGTATGCAGAAGCCGAATTGGCAGATCAATCGGACCGCTACGAAGAGACGAGGCAGGCTCACGCCGATTACTACGCCGATCTCACACAGCAGGCCTTCGCGATGTTCGCTCTCGGCGAGCAGAACCGAATGTTGGCTACGATCGAATCAGACTTGGACAACGTCAGGCCTGCGTGGCGGTACCACCTCGCCACCAGTAACGCTGACGGAGTACGCAAGATGGTCCGATGTATCTGGATCGTCTACGAGATCCGCGGCTGGTATCAAGCGTTCTTGGCGTTGTTCAACGAAGCCCTAGGGGTTTTCGAGCAAGACGGCGACAGCTCAGCAGCAGTAGCTCATGCGAAGATTCTTGTGATCCATGGGGCCACCTTGGCGCTTCTGGGTGAATCCGAGGTCGGGTTGGCATCGGTCGCAACAGGAGTCGCGCTGATGCGCGAATCCGGCGATCCCGAAGAACTGTTCTTCGCACTCCAATTAGAAGCGCAGACACTGCTCTACGTTGGCCGATTCGATGAGGTTTCTACCTCGGTGGATGAAGCGATTGCGCTTGGGGAAGAGCCCTCCTCCGATTGGGCGCAACGTCACTTTTGGGCCGCTGGCTTCAAGAACCTCGGAGCGTTTGTAGCGCTCGCTACCGGTGACGCCGATCGTGCTGTGACGTTGCTCGATGAGAGCAGAGAAGTGATGGAGCCAATCGAAGAGCTCTACTACATGTCGTGGAATCTCGGGCACCGAGCCAGGCTGGCCCTCAAAGAGAAGCGGCCTGACGACGCGATCGACCTCTTCAGCCAGTCTGCCGATCGAGCTAAGCAACTCGGTTTCCTGCGAGGATTACAAGTGTCACTTGCCGCCTTGGGGGAAGTCAGCCTCGCCACCGGCGATCTGATAGCCGCTCGTACAGCGTTCATCGAGAGCCTCGACGCGGCCGAGCGGATGAGCATGGTCCCGGAGATGCTGGGAGCATTGGCGAATCTTGGTCGAGTCTCAGCAGCCGAGGGCCGCCCAAAGGAAGCTGTTGAGCTGCTCGCAACGGTGGTAGCAGAGCCGATGAGCAACCGGCAGCTTTTTACCGAGAGCACATCGATCAACGCCATGGCCTCCGTCGAATTGGAGAGACTGCAGGATGTGGTCGAACGCCGGGAGTGGGAAGAAGCACATTCCGCCGGTTCGTCCGAAGATTATCGGGTAGTAGCCAAAGGATTGATTGACGCAATCAGCTGACAAGCGATTCCGTCTGAGGAATCCGAGCACAACCGACGCCCGAGACTCAGAATTGTGGGTGATGAGAGCCACGGCTG
>CAXMOW010000096.1:0-2816 GCA_964195235.1 uncultured Acidimicrobiia bacterium
CCCGAGCTTTTCGTAGAAGTCTCGAGATGAGGCCATGTCTTTCACGGCGAGACTGACTGAGAAGGCTCCTAGATCCATTGCGCTCCTTGTGATTTTTGTGGTCAGAAGAGTACGGCCCAGGTGTTGATCTCGCTCGCTGACCGTTTCCTTGTCTGGCCAAACCCATTGCATGTGTGGCATGAACATGGCATTATTGTCGCATGACCAGGATAAGGGTAAGCACAACAGTGGACGGGAGACTGCTTGCGGACGCTCGGGAGCTCCGGGCGGAGCTGAACGACGCGGCGCTGCTGGATGAAGCACTATCTGCATTGCTTAGTCGTTACCGAGCTGGCGAGATCGACGCCGCATATGCGGTCTACGACGAACACCCAATTGACGAATCTGACGAGTGGGGTGACCTGGCATCATTTCGCGATGCTGCGGCATCGTCGTGAACGACCTTCCGATGAGAGGAGAGGTCTGGTGGTGTGAACTCCCTGAGATTTCTCGCCGCCCAGTGGTTGTCCTAACACGCAACGTTGCAATCCCGAAGCTTCGACGCGCATTGATCGCACCTTGCACTACCAATGTCAGGGGGATTCTGAGCGAGGTGGTGCTCGAATCTGGTGAGGATCCGATCCCACGTCGCTCGGCCGTCAATCTCGATTCAGTCGAGAGTGTTTCTGTTGCTGCCCTGACGGAGCGCCTCGGTCGCCTGAGCGACGACCGGATGCGGCAAGTCTGTTCGGCATTGGCTGTCGCTGTCGACTGTGCCCCGTAGAACTCGTCTGCCCGGCCAACTCCTCTGATCGCGCTATGTGCCTTTTGACGAATTCGCCGTCGTGCACGAAAAACTTCAAGTCGAGGTCAGAAATCCTGATGCATGCGTCGCATTCGCATGTTGTGGAATGACCGATGTCTCGGAGTCTCCGCTGGAACGCGAAATACGCCGATTCGATGGTGTCCATCAACATCGACGGGTTTGCCGAGTTCTCGCTGGCGTATGAGAAAGCGGCATCGCCTTCGAGCTTCGAGCGATGAAACACGGGCTCGATGGTGTTGACAATCGTTTCGAGAAGATCTGCTACGACATCCTGGGCATGAGCCAACTCGGTGTCCGCCATGTATTGGGTGTACCCGGTGATGTCAGCAAGCAGCAGACATCCAGTTTCAGGTGTTCCGAGATTCAGCGACGTCGCGGTGGATAGTACGAAGGTTTGGACTCATAACCCGACGATGTCCTGGGGTCGGACCGGGACACGAGTCAGATCTCTGCCGGTGGCGTCCCTGATCGCCGCAACCACCGCCGGCGTGGAGCTGATGGTGGGAGGCTCGCCGATCCCTTTGGCTCCAAATGGTCCCCAATGGTCGGGTTCCTCGATGAAACGAGCTTCGATTGTTGGTGCGTCGAGGAAAGTCGGCAGCAGGTAGTCGGTGAAGGTCGGGTTTCTGATGACACCCTCATCAACCACCACCTCTTCCATCACGGCCAGACCGACACCTTGCATAATTCCGCCCTCGATTTGGCCAATTGCGGCTTTGGGATTGAGCACCCTGCCCACGTCCTGGGCGGTGTCGACTCGGACCACACGGACCAGACCAAGCTCGGTGTCGACATCGACCACGGCCCGATGGGCGGCGACGGCAAAACCTGCGTGGGGGTTTCCTTGTCCTTTGTCGTCGACTTCCTCGGTTGGGGGATGCGAAAATCTGACCCACTGCTCAACTGGCCCGTCGCCGCAGATCTCTGCGATGGTGGCGATGCGTTGCCCAACTAGGTAGACCCCATCGTCTCGCAACTCGTCCCCTCCGTGATCCCCCAGAATTTTCTCGAGGAGTTGAACCGCTGCCGCATGAACCGCACCTCCGGTCATTTGGGTCTGACGCGAGGCTGACGTCGAGCCGGCGGATCCGATCTTCGATGTGTCATCGAAGACAACTGCGACTTTCTCAACACCGAGGACGGTCCTAGCGATCTGTTGACAAACGGTCACCAATCCCTGGCCAACCTCCATAGCTGCGGTGTGGACCTCAACCCCCGCTGCCGTCAGCACCACGCGGGCCTCGGCGAAGTCGTCAAACGCTTCGGAGAAAGCCAGGTTCTTGAGACTCAACCCGTAACCAACACCCCGCTTGACCGAAGAACGTTCAGTGGTCCGCCCGGTTCCCCCCGGGAGTAGCCGGGGGTCATCGGTGGGTTCAAAAACGGGCATTGGGATCGATTCGAGGGCATCCAAGACCCGACTGGTGGGCAAGGATCCCTCGATGATCTGGCCAGAGGTCGCCAGTGGATCTCCTGCCTCCAGGGCGTTGATTCGACGAATGGCGAGTGGATCGATCCCGATCGCGGAGGCCAACTTGTCCATTTGTGATTCATGGGCGAAACAAGTCTGGACCACTCCAAACCCGCGCATGGCACCTGTCGGCGGGTTGTTGGTGCGGACCACGATCGCATCAACTTCGACGTTGTCACAGTTATAAGGCCCAACGACGAAGAAGGCTGCGTTGGCGACCACAGCCTCACTGGTGTGTGCGTAAGCGCCGCCGTCGAGCAGCACTCTCGCCGAGACCTTTATCAACTTGCCGTCTTCGTCACTCTCGTGGCGATATTGCATCCGTGATGGATGACGCTTCACATGTCCGACAAATGACTCGGTTCGGTTGTAAACCATCTTCACCGGGCGACCTGTCAGGCTGGCAAGGAGACATAGATGGATGTGGAGCGAGATGTCTTCCCTGGCTCCGAAGGCCCCTCCAATTCCAGCGGGGTGACACCTCACCTGGTCGGGGGTCACGCCAAGGCAGTCGACGATTTGACTGTGGTCAACATGCAC
>CAXMOW010000097.1:0-2742 GCA_964195235.1 uncultured Acidimicrobiia bacterium
AGTGTCCACCATCGTCGTTGGTACTTCTGCGCCTCGGATATTCGCGCCACTTCAACTCCTCGCTTCTGCCAACTTATGGGACATAGTTGTAGCACTATAGGACATAAATGTCTCGCAGCGCAACATAACTGTTCTGTTAAGCTCATTCACGCAATGACTATTCCCACTGATGTCGATCCTCGAATCGAACGGACTCGGAGAGTCGTTCTCGAGGCCACTGCTGAGTTGATCGGTGAATGTGGTTTCAGCGGCACATCGATTGGTGCCATCTCCGCCCGTTCCGGTGTTGCCCGTTCGACCATCTACCGCCATTGGTCAGAGCGCGCTGACCTGCTTCTCGAGTCGATGGGTAGACACATTCAAGACATCGAAGCCACCTATACCGGCGAGCTCCGCGCCGACTTGCTTCGAACCTTCGCCCATATCTGCTCGATGCTGAGTGACGACGCCACCAGAAGCGTGGTTGCCTCGTTTGTGGCCGAATCGACCAGGGACCCCGAATTGGCAGCCCTCAACTCCAAATTCACCAAGAAAAGGCGCCAAGCATCCAGACGAGTGATCGATGATGCTGTCGGCCGTGGTGACCTGCCTTCGGATACAGACTCACGTCAGATGGCTGACGACCTGGCTGCTGGCATCTTCTTCAGGGGACTGATAGCCCGTGAGTCGATCGATGATCAGTGGCTCGAGGCACATGTCGACCGCTGGATCTTGATCTATTCGAGCGATTGACCTGGAGGTCGGCCGCTACATCCCGATCTCGACGGGGACTCCGACCAGGCTTCCGTATTCGGTCCACGAACCGTCGTAGTTCTTGACATTGGGGAATCCCAAAAGTTCGGATAGAACAAACCAAGTGTGGGAGGAGCGCTCCCCGATCCTGCAATAGGCGATGACCGTTCCGTCCCCGGTGATCCCCTTGTCGCCGTAGAGGTCACGTAACTCGTCGACCGACTTGAAGGTCCCGTCGTCATTGGCGGCCTGGGACCACGGGATGTTGGCGGCACCGGGCACATGGCCGGCCACGTATGGCTGCTCTTGGGGAAGATGAGGGGGCGCCATCACCTCACCCGAGAACTCGCCCGATGAGCGGACATCCACCATCAACCCATCACCATTGATGGCGACCTCGATCAGCTCATCGCGAGCAGCTCTCAATTCTGGCCGGTCGGTACCGCTCTCGAAGGATCCCCGCGACACCTTGGTCTCTTGGGTGGTGAGCGGACGATCTTCGAGCTCCCACTTCATCCGGCCACCGTCGAGCAAGGTCACTTTGTCGATGCCCCGCAGCTTGCAGAGCCAATAGGCATACGCCGCGAACCAGTTGTTGTTGCCACCGTACAAGACGATCGTCTGGTCGGACGAGATGCCTTTGATGGCAAACAACTCAGCCAACTCCTCACCCGAGACAAAGTCACGTCTCGGACGGGCGTGGAGTTCCTGCGTCCAATCAAGGGAGACCGCACCAGGGATGTGCCCACTGCCAAAGGCCGAGGTGTCCTCGTCGACCTCCACGACAGCGATAGCCACGTCTTCGAGATGAGCCGCCAAGGTCTCGGTAGTCACCAGCACATCTGTCCCAATTCCCGCATTTGTGTCGACTGTCATGTCCATTCCTTTCACGATAGAGAGCGCCGCGCTACCCGTCGTGTTCGGCATCACCGCGACCGAGACGACTGGTTACCAATCGATCAAATGTGCTTCGCAGTGTGGCCCGCTCTCGTCGTTCAGCCACGCGCACGAGTAGGACCGGAGCTTCAACTCTCTGGACAATTCGATCGATAAGGTCGGTGAAGAAGTGGCGTCCTATAGGGGCGCCGACAATCACCAGGTCGACGTCATCTACCTCAGTGGTCAGCGCAGCGAGCAGGTCTTCGGATTCAACAACTCTCGACTCGGTAGGCACTCCAACTAGCTCGCCCAACTCCTCATGGAATTTCTCCAATGACCGTATCTGGGCGCGCGAAGTGCTCGGGTCGAGAACATGGATCAGTCGAATCGAGGCTCCCTCCTGCTCAGCCAGCTTGGTAGCCATGCAGATCTTCAGCACGTCGAACGGCCCCCCGGAGCCAAGGACAGCGATTGTCCTGATCTCCCCGATATCTTCTCCAGTGAGGAGGACGGCGTCCCGATCCCGCGGGAAATGATCAGCTTCGTGGAGGTCGCCGGCCGACGCCGACCCGATAAGCAAATCAGGGTCGTACTCATTGATCTTCTCTTCCAATGCGTCGCCCGGCTGAAGGAATCGGACCATTTCGGCCTGAGGGTCCGAGCCAGCCATTGGCCGGCCCAACCTGAGCAGTTTCGCATCCTGACCCTCGGTGCCAGCGACGACCGCTACCTTTCGACCCTCGTCATTGAGGCCTTCGTCGGTGAGTTGGAGTATCCGAGCCATACCTTGCTGACGAACACTCTCACGGAAGGCGTTTTCCTTGATCGCTCGGGAGCGACCGTAGACCAGATACCAGAGGAGTCCTACAACGATGATCGCGATGGCCCCAATAATTGCGTCCCGACCGAGTTGGGTGATGAGAAGCAGGCAGGCGACGACCCCAACGATGGGAATGAGAGGATATCCGGGAGCATGAAACTTTGGGCGATACCACCAGAGTCCAGCACTACGGAAGGCGATCTGAGCGATACAAATCATCGCCAGCACCAGCGCCTGAAATGCCGATGCCAGCTTGGCAAGCTCGAATACCGGAAGGAAAACCACTAACGCGAGGAGGGTTGCCCCGGTAA
>CAXMOW010000098.1:0-2368 GCA_964195235.1 uncultured Acidimicrobiia bacterium
GGTATCCGACAGTCTTGAAAGGTCAGAATCGAGTTGTGGTAGCCACGATTGCTCACGCTGTTATACCCGCGTGAGACGGTGAGGCCCGGGGTGTCGAAGTCGACGAGGAACGAGGTGATCCTCTTACGCGGTCCTCGAGTCGTCTCCTCCTCACCTGTAGCCGCAAAAAGAATCACATAGTCAGCCAGGTCGGCATGACTGATGAAGTGCTTTGTGCCGTTGATCACGAACCCATCGCCGTCGGGGGCTGCCGTGCAATTCATGCTGCGGACATCGGAGCCGGCATCGGGCTCGGACATAGCCAGACAGTCGACCCGCTCACCCTTGATCGTGGGGATCAGATACATTTCGACCTGCTGGGCGACACAAGCCTGGAGAATGTTGGAGGGCCTGGCCACGATGTAATGCAGTGCGTATGAGGTGGCTCCAAGCTCGCGATCGACCAGGCTCATGGTGAGTGTGTCGAGCCCTCCTCCGCCGAGATCGGCCGGCATGTTTGCTGCATAAATCCCGGCTGCGAGCGAACGATCCTTGATCTGCTGCACCAATTCGGGGCGGACGGCACCCGCCTGTTCGACCTCCACCTCATGGGGCATCAACTCGGTCTCGGTAAATCGTCGTGCAGTCTCGACGATTAGCTGTTGTTCGTCGGTGATGGAGAAGTCCACTACATGAGCCTCATTGTTGGTTCCATCCCCATGTCAACGCCCTCATGTGCATCTGCGACTACGGCGAGCGCAATACGAGCGTCGGGCAGGATCGGAGATGAGCGGCCCTCGTCCGTGTCAACGTGCACCAGCATTTGTTCCACTGTGCTGGAGATCTCGCCCGTATCTCCATTGCCGATGAAGTGGACGAAGTGGAGTCGCTTCTCGTCTACGCCGAGGACCATCGTTGCGATGTCTAGCGGTTCGTCGACCTTCGCTTCGCTCTTGAAGTTGATGTGGGTCTCGACCGTGTAAAAGGAATGACCGTTCTGGCGATATCGATCGTCGACTCCCACGTAGCGAAACAGTGCGTCGCTCGCCCATCCTGCAGCAAGAAGAAAAGCGCTTTCGGTCATATGGCCGTTGTAGTCGACCCAGTCCGGCTCAACCGCTGTGGAGTAGAGACGCAGGGGAATCGAAACCTCGTCACCGGCAACCCACCGTTCACTCTCCTGGCGATGGATTCGTTCTTCATGACTGGCAAAGACCTCACCGGCGCCGACCTTGTGGGCACGAAGTGCACGCATGACGGAGATGAGATAGTCGTCTCGAATTCTTTCCAGATCCGCAATTGATCGCCCAGCGGCCTGCATCTCCGTGCCCAGAACCATCCGTTCGATCAGATCTTCGGTGAGCTCCGGCGCCTCGAGATGCGTCCATGGCAATTGGAGAGTCGGGCCGAATTGCTCGAGTGTGTGTCGCATCCCGCCTTGGCCCCCTGCGAGGTAAAACGTGAGGTTGGTTCCCATACCTGCCCAGCGCAGACCGGGGCCGTGGGTGATGGCCTCATCGAGTTCCTCTGTTGTGGCGATGCCATCGTTGATCAGGTGGAGCGCCTCTCGCCAGACAGCCTCCTGTAGTCGGTCTGATAGATATCCCTCGATCTCGTTGCGGACGACCAGGGGATGCATGCCCAGATCGAGATAGTGGTCGGTGGCGAAATCGACCGTTTCTGCAGACGTCTGTTCACCAGCTACGACTTCGACCAACGGAAGGAGATAGACGGGGTTGAACGGGTGCCCGACAACGAATCTCCCTGGGTTTTGCAGTGTCGATTGCATCTCGGATGGGAGTAGGCCTGACGAGCTGGAGGCGATAACAACACCTGCGGCAGCGTGATTGTCAAGTTCGCGGTGGACCGCTTGTTTCAAAGATGGGTCCTCGGGGACACTCTCTTGAACGAAATCGGCTGAACGAGCTAACTCCTCGACGCTGTCCACCCAGGTGATCCGGCCGGAGTCAGCCTTTGGAAACAAGCCGAGTTTGCGTGCGGATGGCCATGCCCTTTCGATGCCGTCCCTGAATCGAGCCTCAGCTCCCTGGCCGGGATCGGTTGCCACAACTTGGTAGCCACGGGCCAGGATTCGAACCGCCCACCCCGTTCCGATAACCCCCGTCCCGACCAATCCGACCCGTTTCATGCCGGTGTCAATGGCACGTCAAGAAGGAGGCCCCACTCTTGCCTGGCCCAGACGCCAACTGTCGCGTGGATCGAGCCTTGACGATTGTCGTAGCTTGCGCGTTCGGCCAGGGGTAGGGGAGCGGTGTGCCACACCCCCGGGTGCATGTTCATTCCGTAAGTGCCGTCGGAGTAGACGGCCACAAATTTGTCTGGAGTGATGTCATCGCCGGGTGGAGCGAGGAGGAAGACCGTTGGAACG
>CAXMOW010000098.1:2378-2695 GCA_964195235.1 uncultured Acidimicrobiia bacterium
ATGAAGGCTTGCCCGCCGTCGTCGTGATAGTTGACCTCGTCGACAAGAAGGCGAGAGCGGTCGACAGGTTCGCGATCCTCGCTGGCCTTCGCGGGGTCAACCCGCCAGCCCAGAAGGTCTTTACGATCAACGGCATTGTTCTGAGAGAACATCAACTCCCCTTTCCAAAATATGTCGAAGGGCCCCTCCACGGTTTCTCCGCGACCACCACTTGTCATGGGCCTTCTTCCATAAGGATTCCATGGGCGTTGTTCGATCGAGGCTTCGTCGATGGTGCGAATCAGGGTGCCGAGCCCGTGAGCGATCTCCTCGCTCAA
>CAXMOW010000099.1:0-2641 GCA_964195235.1 uncultured Acidimicrobiia bacterium
GGGACAGAATCTGTCGTTGACGGGTGGGTTGCATCCTTTGGTGACGCCGGCCGTGCCGAGCAGGTCGATTTCATGTTCGAATGGGTGGCCGTTGTCGTCGTTGAATAGGATGCCGCCGCCGTCGTCGCTGTAGCCGAACGCTCGGCTGGAAGAAGGCTGCCATTTGCCCCCGGGTCACGAAGTCATCGGGACAGAATCTGTCGTTGACAGGTGGGTTGCATCCCTTGGTGATACCAGTTGCGGCCAGCCATTCGACGGCTGATTCGAAGATCGAATTGTCATCGTCTCGGAAAGTCCCATTGAAAGTCTCGCCATCGAAGGCCGCGATGTACATAGCGGTTGACGACGGGGCAGTTATCTGGTGAGACAATGCTCCTCCATCCGACCACGAAGCGAAATCCCACCTCGACAGGTGGGGAGCCTGTTGTGGTGTTGGCGCACTGACGGTGAAAACCGAGTTGACGATGACGGTCTCGGTGAATGGTGTTGTGATGATTTCACCGCCAAAGGCGACCTCCAGACCAGATGGGGCCGTGGAGAACGTCAGATCGACGGTTTCTGGGTCAAGCCTCACCATCGTCGACGCACTGGCTCCGTGCTGGTCGATGGCCGTGAGGCTCAGCACGAGCCACGATTGGATACTCATGATCAGGGGTGTTGAAGCTCCCACTTGAAACGCCTGGAAAGGTTTGAATTATGTAAACGTGAGATGAGCCGTCATCGTCGCCATGGAGCAGGTCCAGTTGCGAGGTCAGGGATGAAGCAGAAAGCGGGCCCTCCTCCGGGTCGTTGGCGTGACCGGAGAAGTTGACCACTTCGCCGACCTGCCAGAGAAGGGTTGATGAAGGGTTATCGATTACGGGTATAGGCGGTGTGTTCGAGGAAGAGATAAGAATCGAATCGGTTCCCGACGCACCGCCCGAATCGGTGACTCGAAGACCAGCCGTATGGCTCCCGGGCCCATAGATCCATTGGGCGATGATGCCGGTGGTGTCATCGTATTGGCCGTCTCCATCCAAATCCCATTCGTAGCTGACTATCGGTTCGAGGTCGGGGTCGAATGAACCCGATCCGTCGAAGTCGACAGTGAGTGGTGCTGTTGCGGATGTGGGTATCGCCGAGATTACGGCGATCGGCGGGGTGTTGCCTCCGGTGAAGCGGAAACGTCTCACCTCACCGTTGATGATGTCCACGTAGTAAATGTCACCACCCTGCCCGGTCTCTAGATCGACCGGGTTCGGCGCCTGATGCTGAAAGACTTCGATCGTGGCCGGGTCGGGATCCCCTCCTCCGTCTGGATACATCACCCATATGCAATCGCGGCTGTAGTCCGCTCCGAACAGAGCCCCATTGAACGAGGCGGGGTACCCGCCGGTTTCATAGAAGACGAGCCCGTTATCGACGAGCTGGTGGGTTGCGGTGGGCTCGCGGGGGGACAGTTATCATTCCCGGTGATGTCGTCATCGTGGTGATAGGCAAAAAGAGATGGCGTAACCCCACCCGCCAGATACAAGTCCTCACACATCGTGAGATTGGCGGAGTCGTAGCCTCCATGTCGCAGGGA
Source organism: uncultured Acidimicrobiia bacterium (assembly GCA_964195235.1). Classification (GTDB taxonomy): domain Bacteria; phylum Actinomycetota; class Acidimicrobiia; order Spongiisociales; family ZC4RG35; genus CAXMPK01. Next base: position 1,565 of record CAXMOW010000099.1, read on the forward strand.
GACACCCGATCCGCCCTCATAGCAGGGCCAGCCGAAGTTGAGGACAGTCTGACTGGGGTTGGGATGAAGATTCAGCTCTTCCCATAAACCCGACCCCACGTCACCGATGTAGAGCTCACTCGTCCCAGGCTGGACGGCTATCCGATATGGGTTGCGAAGGCCGTAGGCCACGATTCTTCGGGTGTTGGCGTCGGGGTCTGCCGCCGCTGGGTTGTCGGGAGGCGCTGCGCCAGTCAGTGGATCAATCCGAAGGATGGTTCCATCCAGAGACACCGGATCGCCGGACGTCAGCAGGTCTTGGGAGCGGAGAGCCCCACCTTCGGCGGTTGGCGGCGTCTGGTTGCCCCCCACCCCGGTCGGAGGATCGCCACAGGGGTTGGCCGGTGTCGGTGAGCCGGAGCCTCCGCCTGCCTGTCCGTAGTCAACAAAGCCGAAGGAGGCGCCGTCGCCACCGGAGACATAAAGCGCGCCGTCGGAGCCAAACTCGAGGTCCGCAATGGAGTGACTCGGAAACTGCTGACACCAGTCTTCGATCAGGACAAGTTCGGGGCCGGTCATCACGTTCCCGTCAGCGGTCAAACGGGAGAGACGTCCCGAGACCACACAGCCGTCGGTTGTCGGCCCTGGGGGTGTGGGACAGTTGTCTCCCCAGGTGGGGGGTGTCCCTCCGATGGGGGCGTAGTAGGTGTAGAGCACATACACGTAGGGTTGTGTGGGAAAGTTCGGATGGATGGCGAGTCCCAGAAGGCCACGATCCCAAAAGTTGTGAACATCGGCGCTGAGGTCGGCAAAGACGTCCGGCGTCGGATCGGAAATGGAGTCGAACACCTTCACGATCCCCGACTTCTCCGCCACAAAGACACGACCATCGGGCGAAAACTCGACATTGGTCGGTAGGTTGAGCCCGCTCAGAACCGTCTGATCGATGAAGTCCGTGGCAAGGCCTGGCCGGCGAGCGTCCCAACAGCGAGCATTCCCACGATTGCCCCAATGATTACAACCGGTCGATATGACCGGTGCCTGAGTTCGCCCAAACTTCGCCTCCGTTTGGCGAGTTTAGGCGACGCTGTGGTGTTG
>CAXMOW010000100.1:0-2554 GCA_964195235.1 uncultured Acidimicrobiia bacterium
GTCACGTCTTCGCCGTCCAGCTCGACCTTGCCCCCGGTCGGCGGACGGAGACCGGTTATGCCGTAGGCCAGTTCTCGCTGACCGTTCCCGGAGACACCTGCAATACCGACAACTTCACCAGAGCGAATCTGCAGGGAGATGCCACGAACCGCTTCGAGACCACGATCGTCATCGACCATGAGATCGGTGACCGTCAGCACCGCTTTGCCAAACCCTTCAGCCTCCTCACGGGTCGGCAGCACGAGGTCGCGACCAACCATCATCCGGGCCAGGTCCGCGGGTTCAGCTTCGGCCGTGTCCACCCCACCGACGTTCTTGCCGCCGCGGAGAACAGTGACACGGTCAGACACCTGTTTGACCTCATGCAGCTTGTGGGAGACGAAAATCACCGAACGTCCCTCGGAAGCCATCTGCCGCATCGTCTTGAAAAGCTGCTCGGCTTCCTGGGGAGTGAGCACCGCGGTTGGCTCATCGAGAATGAGGACCTTCACATCCCGATAGAGCAACTTGAGGATCTCGACTCGTTGCTGCTGGCCGACAGAGAGCTGCCAGACCCGCGCAGCCGGATCGACCGGCAGCCCATAACGTTCTCCCAGCTCGGCCGCAGTGTTGTGCAGCTCTTTTTGGTTCAGTCTCTGGCCGAGGTCGGGATGACCAAGGGCGAGATTCTCCGCCACGGTGAGGTTGGGCACCAGACGGAAGTGTTGATAGACCATCCCCACCCCGGCAGCCAGCGCCTCCTTGGGTGTGCGAAAGACGGTGGGCTCACCGTTGAGCAGCATCTCGCCCGAATCCGGCCGATAGAGACCGGCGAGTATCGAGCACAGTGTCGACTTACCGGCACCGTTTTCCCCGAGAAGAGCGTGCACCTCGCCGGCCTCGAGCTGAAAATCGACGTTCTCGTTGGCATGCACGCCATAAAACGTTTTGTCGACCCCACGCAACTCGATTGCCAGACGTGCTTCCGTCTTCGTCAAGTCATTTGCCTCTCATTAAGGATGAAAGGGAGCCCTGTTGGGCTCCCTTTCGCCTGTTTGGTTAGCCGCTGGCACTTCCGATGACACCCTGGACGAAGTAGTCCATGGTGAAGATGTCACCGAGTTCTCGCTCATTGCCATCCTGATCGATGATTGGATCGGGGAACACACTGAAGCTGCCGTCAATGATCTGGTCCTTGCGCTCGTCGATCGTCGGAATCACATCCGCCGGAACCGAGTCGCCGTAGTCGGCCAGTTGGACCATGCCGCCGGCCATGTCTCCATAGAAGAACTCGGGCGCCCAGGTCCCGTCGATGACCTGCTCGGCGGTTGCCAGGTAGAACGGGCCCCAGTCCCAAATAGCGGCGGTAAGCCAAGCATTCTCCGCGAACTCGCTCATGTTGGTGTTGTAACCGACCCATGTGGCACCAGCAGCCTCGGCCGCCTGACCTGGGGCAGCAGAGTCCTGATGCATCGCAATCACATCTGCGCCGGCATCGAGCAGCGATTCGGCTGCTGATCCCTCTACTGGAGGATCAAACCATGTTGAGGTCCACACCACCTGCACCTCGACGTCGGGGTTGACCTCCTGCGCACCAAGTGTGAATGCGTTGATGCCACGCAACACTTCGGGGATCGGGAAAGCAGCCACATAGCCAATCAGGTTTGCTTCGGTGGCGGCTCCCGCAGCCATACCGCTGAGGTACCGAGCCTCTTCGGCAGCACCAAAGTAGTTACCCATGTTGTCGGAGACCATGAAACCGGTGGCATGCATGAAGGTCACGTCTGGATAATTCTCGGCCGCGGCCAGCATTGGCTCCATGTAGCCGAACGAGGTTCCGAAAATCAGAGTGTTGCCATCTTCGGCAAGATCCTCGAACACACGCTGAGAGTCAGATCCTTCGGGGATCACCTCAAGCGTCGTTATCTCAACCGCACCTCCAAGCTCGGCCTTGAGGAATTGGGCACCTTGGTCATGGGCCCATGACCACCCCTTGTCAGCAGTCGGTCCAACGTGGACAAAAGCAACCTTGAGGGGATCGACGGCTTCGGTTGTTTCTGCGTCACCGCCTCCACCCTCAGTGGTGTCCGTGGTATCGCCACCGCAGGCTGCGACGACGAGCATCAGCACAGCCACCAGGGCCAGCCAACGCCATCTCTTCTGTGTCATTTGTTCTCTCCTTATCGAGCGCCCCGATGAAGCGCTTCCAAACCTCCTCGACAGAGGAGGCTCCCTCTTTCGAGGAAGCCTGCTGGGCTCTTCCAAAGGAAGAGCAATCTCCTCCGAAGGGGAAGACGATCACTCGCTCAATACGAGAGAGGGTCAAAATCTCTGATGCGAGTTGCTCACTTCGGTGCGGTCCGTCGGGTTCACCGGTCAAAGCGACGACTACCCGCGATGCTCCCGGAACCCTGGCCAGACCGCCATCGACACTGGTGATCAGCGTCGCCATCGCTTCCGGAGTGACGATGTCACTGGGTTCGAGGCCCACCACTTCGGCGACACGGTCCGGACGATGTGCCACCTCCGAAATCGGATGGCCTAGGGCGCCCAATCCGGCGACGACCACCACAGT
>CAXMOW010000101.1:0-244 GCA_964195235.1 uncultured Acidimicrobiia bacterium
GCGAGTCAAGGAGCGAACTCGGACCCCCTGGGACTAGCTCCGAGAGCTAGACCCCATGGAACCCACACTGTTGAGGTGGTAGTTGAGGGAAATTCAACCAAGCATCGCTTGACGTCGTTGGTGGACGCCAGGCCAATTGGTCGATACCACTGGACCGCATCCGAGATCCGGGAAGGTATTTCGGGGGCAAGTGAAAATTGATGGACGGCCTTAGGGGTGTTCCAGCTTTTCTGACGCGAGGAGA
>CAXMOW010000101.1:254-2540 GCA_964195235.1 uncultured Acidimicrobiia bacterium
GTTGGCGTGCGATAGGTTGTGGTGGTGACAAATACCAAGCGGCGAGTAGTGGTCGTCGCTAACCGTCTACCTATCGCCTACGACAGCAAGACCGGGTTGTGGGCCACAAGTCCGGGAGGACTGGTCTCCGCGCTGACTCCGATTCTGGAGCGCACCAAAGGGAGCTGGGTCGGCTGGAGTGGCCTGCCAGATCGGGAATTCGCGCCATTCCGGCACTCAGAAATCGATCAGGTTCCGATCGCTCTCAGTCAAGAAGACTACGAGGAGTTCTACGTCGGCTTCTGCAATGGAACTCTCTGGCCCCTCTACCACGACTCGGTGCGGTCGCCGCAATTCCACCGTCACTGGTGGCGTCCCTATCAGGTGGTTAATCAGCGATTCGCCGAGGTAGCTGCCCAATCGATTGGCTCCGATGACGTCGCCTGGGTTCAGGATTACCAACTGCAGCTCGTGCCACAGATGATCCGTGATCTCACCGAGGTCTACCGAATCGGCTTTTATCTCCACATCCCCTTTCCTCCGGTGGAACTCTTCGCCAAACTTCCATGGCGTCGTCAGGTGTTAGAGGGCTTACTGGGCGCAGACGTCCTCGCATTCCAGTCACGCTCTTCGCGTATTAACTTCTCGGTGGCGGCCCGCAGACTCGCTGGCGCGACCGGATCGTCCAAAATGGTCGAATGGCAGGGGAGGAAGGTGACACTCCAAGTGGCCCCCATTGGCATCGACACGTCGGCTTTCGAGAGTCTGGCCTTGTCGAATGAGTCCGCCATTGCGGCCAGTGAGATTCGATCCCAGTTAGGTGACCCCGACGTCGTGATTCTCGGGGTGGACCGACTCGACTACACCAAAGGCATCGATCTCAGGATGAGGGCGCTCCAGACTCTTCTGGAACGACGCCCCGATTTGAGCGGCCGAGTTGCCTTCGTGCAGATCGCTGTGCCCAGCCGTGAGGACGTCGCCGAGTATCGGCGCATCCGCGCAGATATAGAAGGCCTGGTCGGCCGGATCAACGGCGATCTCGCAGAAGTTGGGCGTCCCCCAATCCACTATCTCTATCGAAGCCTCCCCATCGAAGAACTTGTTGCGTACTACCGGGCCGCCGACGTGATGCTTGTCACTCCCCTCCGCGACGGTATGAACTTGGTGGCCAAGGAATACATTGCCACTCGTTTCGACAACACAGGAACTCTTGTGCTCAGCGAGTTCGCTGGGGCTGCCGAACAGCTGACTCAGGCGCTTCTTGTAAATCCTTACGATCTCGACGCCCTCGCATCAAGTCTCGAGGAGGCAATCGCCTCGACATCAGTGAAAGGCAACGAGCACATAGAGGCCCTTCGGGCATCGGTGGTCGCTCACGACGTCTTTTGGTGGGCAGAGCGCTGCTTGAAGGCTCTTGGCGTTTGACCCTCCACCAAGCCGTCGCCGAACTGATGCGCCACAGACGGGTACTTGTCGGCGTCGATTTCGACGGCACCCTGGCCCCTCTGGTCCGACACCCCGATGATGCTCGACCCGAGCCGAGGGCAATCGCTGCGATCCGCGAACTCATTGATCGCAACAGGGTTCGTGTTGTCGTGATCTCAGGCAGGGCACACGGGGACCTCACAGCTCGTATCGGAGACCTACCCGGCGCCCATCTCATCGGGGAGCACGGCAACGATATGGGACAGCCATTCGAGATCCCACAAGTACTTGTCGATGCACGCTCGTTTGTGGATCGGCTCCATGAGCAGTTTCCGACCGCGGCGATCGAGCAGAAGCCGAGATCAGTCACGTTCCATACGCGTAATCTCGACCATGACGACAAGGCAGAGGTCCGAGACGCAATGGTGAAGTGGGCCACAGGTCGCGAATCCATGCCCCTGCTGGAGGGCAAAGAGGTTTTCGAGCTGACCGTGGCCACTAAGACCAAAGGTGATGCAATCGCCGAACTCGCGGTCGGTATGGACGGAACCCTCTTCATAGGGGATGACGTCACCGATGAGACTGTCTTCAGGAAGCTCGGGGTCAACGACGTGAGCGTGAAAGTGGGGGATGGCCCGACGGATGCTGAGTATCGGGTGTCAGGCGTCGCCGAAGTCGTTGAACTGCTAATGGTGGCGGCCCTAGCGTCCACTTAATGGCCAAGTAACCCAACAAAACATGGTGGAAGAAAGCCGTGTTCTATCGGATCTTCGTAGATCGGTGCCACCCTCCTTCCCATTGCATTGCGAAATCCGACATCCAAACGAATCCAGGTCCGCATTTGGTCCGCTTCAGTCCAGAATCGGGCGGAATTGGCTGTAA
>CAXMOW010000102.1:0-2098 GCA_964195235.1 uncultured Acidimicrobiia bacterium
GATGCCGCAAGGCTTGCCACGGTTATGGAGATCGTTGCCAGGAAACGTCGACTGTTTCTCACACTCAGCCCGAACAGAAGTAGAAACCCCGGAACGAACCCAACTGCGATCGCCCATGTGAAATTGTCGGAATTGCCGAACAGAAACCCGAATACCACGCTGTTGATAGCCAACACCAGAACCGATACTTCCCACCATCGATTTGTCCACGAGAACTGCTCCAAAATGATCCTCCAAGATCAGGTACATCACTACAGACGAGCCAAGAACGCTGTTGGGTGACAGCATCAGAACGGGACGCGAGCGGTAAAACCTCGACGCCTTAGGATTGTCCATCGACCGAAGGGCGCTTGTGGACATCGAGACAATCGACCGTGAAGAACTGAAGGAGAAGCTCGACCGAGGCGAGGATTTCAGGCTGGTAATGACGCTCCATGATTGGGCGTTCCGCGCCATGCATATTCCCGGATCGATTCACTACCAATCTGTAGAAGACGCTCTAGCCGGCCTCGACGTCAACGATGAGATTGTTGTCTACTGCTCAAACGTGGACTGTGTTGCCAGCCAGTTCGCATACAGAGGTCTGGTCGAGAACGGCTACACCAACGTTCGCCGCTATTCGGGAGGGCTGGCCGACTGGCAGTCAGCCGGGCTCCCACTAGAGGGCGAGTCGGTGGGATAGGTCCGCTTACTTCGCTTGCCCAACGGTGACTTGGCCCTCTTGAGAACTCGCCAGAACGTGTCCTCCAAACCAAGTCCGGGCTCGAGGCCAGGACGAGTTGGCGTGGACTGCCCCTGGTCACGGCCCAGGTCGATACTCTGGAGGAGCAGCCGCTTCGTCCGGTCGTAGCATCACGGGACAGAAGGCGGGGACAATGGGTCAACGACAAGGATCAACTGACGGGCCAGGCGTATGGCAGCGATTCTGGGATTGGTTCGACAAGGGCAGTACAACGGTCAAGGTCCTCTCTGCCGTTGTGGCCATCCTTGTGGTGTTGGGAGTGGCATTCGCACTTATCAACGCCACAGTCGGCCAACTGAGTAGCGGAACTTCCAGGTCGGACCAGCTCGACTCCTACCTCTCCGAATATGGCGGCGATCGAGATGTATACATCCGGATTCTCACCATGGAGAGCTGTGACCAACTGCAAGAGGAATTCGAATCTTTGGAGGCCGAGCGTGAGAGCAAGGAACCAGGCTCTGAACTGCACCAGGCCAACCTCGGATACGCCACCGCCGCGGATGACACCATGCGGGCGGCCGGGTGTGCCAATTAGTGCCCTGTCCGTTGCCGGTCGGAGAACTGGCCCTACTGAGACTGACACCTAGAGCTGTTGACGGGCTTCGTTGCTCTCAGCTAGCTCGGATGGGAACCGTGAATCCGTCCCCGAATAGACCCGCCGGGACTACCAGGCCGGCCCGCCGATAGGTCTCGGCCGGAATACCGATGTCGGACAGCCAGAGGTCTCCGGGAGCCAGGGCATCGAGCCCGGTCTTGGGCAAGGCGAGCGTCATCGTTTGCGCGGCGAGCACATGAGTGCCCGGCGCTCCTCCGGTCGTCGAATCTATGCCAGAGGGGACGTCTAGCGAAACGACTGGCGCCTCCACGCCGAGTGCCCACTCGATCATGTGAAGGGCAGGTCCCCCGGGAGGTCCCGAGAGGCTGTAACCGATGACGGCGTCGAGAATCAAGGAAGGATCGAGGCCACCCAACTCGTCCGGACCGAGAACCCGACCGTCCGTCCCCCGGTATGTTGCCAACTGCTGCGCTGGCACCTCACGGAGATTGGTGGCGTCGCTGACGACAACCAACACGTCTCCGCCACGATTGGCCAGATGTCGGGCGCCGCAGATACCGCCGCCTCCGTTCCCGCCGGTCCCGGCGAGCACCACAATCCTTTTGCCCCTCCACTCCGTGCCGAGAATGCGAATCGTCATGGCGGCCAGATTTCGGCCGGCGTTCTCCATCATCTGATAGAGGTTCGGGCCGGTCTCCTCGACTGCGATCCGGTCGACTTCTCTCATCTGGTCTGCGGTCACCGCGGGCATCTCAATACCGGCGCTGGTGACAAAGGAAGACGCTGTCACGACGAGGATT
>CAXMOW010000102.1:2108-2539 GCA_964195235.1 uncultured Acidimicrobiia bacterium
GTTCCATGTTCGGATGACCCTGTTCTCCCGCTCCCACCCCATTGTTGAGACTGTGGCCGTGTCCAGTCTCAGCAGTCGGCCGCCCGCGGGGGGAAGCCCGATCCATCGCGCTGCCAGGACCCGAAGGATGTGCCCATGTGCGAACACGACCACCGGGGCGTCCTGCTCGAGGGCGAGGGCGATGACGCTGTCGGCGCGCTGCCCGAGATCTTCGACCTTCTCTCCACCGCCAATCGGATGAGTCCAGACAGACCACTCCGGGATCTCTTCACGGATCTCCGCTGTGGTTCTTCCCTCGTATTCGCCGTAGTCCCATTCGAGAAGGTCGTTCTTGGCGACTCCGGCGCCATCGAACCCGGCACCGGTCATGGTTTCCCAGGCCCTGGCCAGGGGGCTGGAGAGAACGAGAGCGAACTCATCACCCGCCAGCA
>CAXMOW010000103.1:0-2532 GCA_964195235.1 uncultured Acidimicrobiia bacterium
AAGCGATGACGGGCCCGATGCGAGTACCCATGGACCTACATATAGGTCACTACGACCAGGCTCCACCTGATCACCTCGAATTCGGCGATCTGGAAAAGTTGCGTGACGCCGACAGATACCGGTTCGCCAATCGTCTGGCGGCGTGGGTGGAGGTTGACGATGGTCAAATAGTCGACGCCGGATACAACGGTGGAGGACTGATCGGATCGACCACGGCAAAGATCGGGCTGTCTGTAACTATCCCCGGGGTGGCATTTCCGGTCCTCCAGGAGCCACCGGTGATTGATGGGGAAAAGGCGCATTTCCGTCAGACGACCGGTGGCCGGACCGGCGCCCCCCTCCCCCACCGGATCGAACGACCTCCCTATGTTCGGATGACCGCACCAACCGCCTGGACCACACTGTCTCTGACTATCACGGCCGATGGGAGCTCCGAATTCGAGCTGACGGGAGCTTCACCGTTCCCACGTCATTGGATCTACGGGCCCGACGGCTCGCTGACCGCCAAGAGCGGCTTGATCGATTTCGCCGAGTGGGCTCATGGCGACGATCCAGGCCATACCCCATGGCACGACTTTGACCGGTCGGTGCTGATGAGCGATGTCGAATCCCAGGTCGAGCGGAACCTCTCGGGTTCTTTGATGTCCTCGAATCCAGACCTCGTAAAAGTGAATGAGGGATCCAAACTGATCGAGCAAGGCCATCCCGGAGAAACGATCTATCTGATTCTTGACGGGATGCTGCAAGTCGAGATTGACGACGAACCCATCGCTGAACTTGGTCCGGGTGCCATTGTTGGCGAGCGTGCTGTCCTCGAAGGAGGTGTGGCAACGGCGACCGTGACCGCTATGACCCCGGTCAAGGCAGCGAGTATTCCGGCTGACGACATCGACCGATCGGAACTGGAACAGGTCGCCGAAGGCCACCACCGCGAGGAGAGTTAGTCGAATGTGTGCGGGTTGGAGTTCTGTAGAGCTCCAACCCATGCGGGTGCAGTTGTGGTCGCTCAGCGACCACAACTGCACCCGCTAAAGGACCCGGACACCTACGCGGCCGGAATCGCGTCCAACTCGCGGGTGTCAGCAACGGGTTCGCTTGTGGCCTGCTCGGACCTCATGGTCTTGGGGATGAGGGTGAATGCGATAACAACCGCAAATCCGAGAACCACAGCTGAGATGGTGAATCCTGCATTCATCGAGTCAATGAATGCAAGGTTGGTCTGGTTGATCAGCGTGGCTGCAAGCGCCGATGGAGCCTCAGCAGCTACCGCCGAAGCAACCCCAACACTTTCACCAACGATCTCTACCAGTTCGTCGGGGATGACCCCTCCCAGTCGATCGTTGACGTTGCTTCGGTAGAGACTCGACACCACCGATCCGATCGTGGCGATGCCGAGGGCACCCCCAAGCTCGCGGCTCACATCGTTGACTGCGGAACCGATTCCCGCGTCAGCCTCGGGGACAGCTGCCATCACGGTGTCGGTGAGGGCCGGCATCCCCAGTCCCGCACCGAATCCGAAGATCCCGAGTGGGATGATGATTGAGAGCGTCGACGACTCGACCTCGATCCCTCCAAGGAGAAGGAGCCCGGTGACCATCGCCCCGGCCATGGCCAGCACCAGATAACGAGGACCGATCGTCTTCACCAGAATTCCGGAAAGCGGAGCACCCATCATCATCCCGACTGAAGCAGGGATGATCAGGAGTCCGGCCTGAAAAGCCGATCTCCCTTGAACGATCTGGAAAAACTGTGTCAGGAAGAAAAACGTCACGAGCATCCCGAAGATGATCATCCCCAGCGTCAGGACCGCACCGGTGAAGTCCTTCTGTTTGAAGAAATGAAGCGGGAGCATCGGTGCCTCGCTTCGTGTTTCCACAATGGCGAAAGCCGTCAGCAGTGTCGCCGCTAAGACAAAGGACACCACGATCTCGGTGGACGACCACCCCGCGGAAGGCCCCTGAATAATCCCGTAGACGAGGGCCACCAACCCAGTCGTGCCCAGGATGGCACCGGGAATGTCGAGGCCGAGGGCCCGACTAGAACGCGACTCGGGGACAACCACCATGCCCAGCAGAGCGACTGCCAAGACCGGTATGTGGACCCAGAAGACTGCGCTCCACCCAACGTTGTCAACAAGCCATCCTCCAAGAACGGGGCCGATCCCGATACCTAGGGCACCAACGGCTGTCCATATTCCAATGGCACGTGCGCGCTCGCCGCGAGGGAAGACATTGGTGATGATCGACAGCGTCGCCGGTAGCACAAAAGCGGCACCCAGTCCTTGCACGCCGCGGAAGACGATAAGGGACGTCGCGGTCTCAGACAGAGCAGCCCCTACCGAACCGGCGCCGAACACAAGGAGACCGATGGTCATCCAACGTTTCCGACCGTATCGATCACCAAGGCTGCCACCCAAGAGCAACATTCCGGCAAGTACGAGAACGTACGCATCGACTACCCATTGCAGCGTTGAGATCGATGCTCCAAGTTCGACGGATATCGCCGGCAGGGCAGTGTTAACCACGGTGTTGT
>CAXMOW010000104.1:0-2396 GCA_964195235.1 uncultured Acidimicrobiia bacterium
GACCGAAGAGGGTGGGTCGGAAACCTGGAATGTCGATCCCGGTGAATACAACGTGGTCGAGACTCCGGCCGGGTTCTGGGCTTTGACAGGAATCGAGTGTGAAGGCGGAGCATCGGGCGACCTCAACAACGCGGTGGGGTCCTTCGAGCTCGGTTATGGCGAACATCAGAAATGCACGTTCACCAACGAGCAGCTTCCAGAGTCGATCGAAGTTCTCGTGCAGGGAGTCTGCGAAGGTGACGCTCCCTACCTGAAGTGGGTAGTCAACCCGGTCAACTTCAATGGCACCGAAGTCACCATTACCTGGCTTGACATCGATCCCGGCGATCCGCTCTACCGGTCATCCGGCCACGCATTGCAGGGAATGATGTTGTGGCCGGGCGCAGTGCTGGACGCCGACGGCAAGATCATCGACTGGCCCGGCTGGATCAATGCAGACGGTATCTGGAGTCAGGGTGACGATGGATATCAGAACACCCTTCCGACCGCAACGGTGATGTTCACGATCAACCCTGACATCGTCGTTCAAGTTGAATACGCGGACTGTGGTGGCCCACCTGCTCAGATCATTGTCGAGAAGCAGGTCACCGGCGAAGCGTCGCAGGAGTTCGAATTCGTGTTCAACACAGTTGGCTTCGAACTCGACGACAGCACACTCTCACATGACGACCAAGGTGTCTCCGGCGAGCTCGAGCCTGGTGACGGCTACTCGGTTTCCGAAACCCTTCCTGAGGGCTGGGAACGGGTGAGCGCGATATGTGACGATGGCTCGGACCCGCTCAACATCCAGCTATCCATCGGAGAGACCGTTACCTGCACATTTGTCAACACCATCCCCGATGAAGTGGAACCGGTCGAGATCTTGCCTTTCACCGGCATGTATGCCGATGAGATGGCGGCACTGGCAATAGCCCTGACGTTCGCTGGGTTGCTGGCAGTTATTGCGGCCAGACGACGCAGGGAGGACGGGTTGGACACCTGACCACAGGTGTTGATCGAGAGATAGAAGGGCCGCCCAATTGGCGGCCCTTCTTCTATGAAACCCGAGGTGGTGTGGGCCGCGGGCCCGCTACTTCCTGAGGTTTGCGCCTCGCAAGCGAAGCCGCCTGTTCGTCAAAGCCCAACGGGCGATTATTCCTCTTCGTTGGGGTCGACGCTTCCGCCCAACGATGCCAACCATTCGGCCGGGTCGTCGGGGAGACCGTCGTCTTCCGAAGGCGGTGCTACCCCATCACCCAACAGACCAAGACTGGCGACCGTGGTGGCACCAGGCAGCGACGGATGAAGCGTCTGGTACTCGGTGGCACCAGTGCCGGCCGGGATCAGCTTGCCGATGATCACGTTCTCCTTGAGCCCACGCATGAAGTCCGAACGGCTCTGGATGGCTGCATCGGTGAGGACCCGAGTGGTCTCCTGGAACGAAGCCGCCGACAGCCACGAATCTGTCGCCAGCGAGGCCTTGGTGATCCCCATTAGCTCGGGACGACCCTCTGCGGGACGTTTGTCATCGCTGACAAGTTCCTTGTTGATGTCACGGAACGTCTGGTCGTCGATCAGCGCAGCCGGGAGATGATCCGACTCGTTGGGCGCAACCACACGAACCCTGCGCAACATCTGGCGCACAATCATCTCTATGTGCTTGTCGTGGATCTCGACACCCTGAGAGCGGTAGACCTCCTGCACCTGATCTACCAGATACTGCTGAGTGGCCCGGACACCACGAATCTCGAGGACTTCCTTTGGATCGAGTGGACCTTCGGTTAGCTGGGCTCCGGCCTCGATCTCGCCGCCGTCCGTGAAACGGAGTTTGGCGAACCGGGAGATCGGGTATTCCACCTCTTCATCGCCCGATGCCACAACAATGCGACGTCCTTCCTCATCGTCGATGTGAGCAGTCACGCCCGACATCTCGGAGAGGATGGCCTTGCCCTTTGGGGTACGAGCCTCAAACAACTCGACCACACGAGGCAACCCGTGGGTGATGTCCTCACCGGCGACGCCACCGGTGTGGAACGTCCGCATGGTCAACTGTGTACCAGGCTCACCAATGGATTGAGCCGCCATGATGCCGACCGCTTCACCGATTTCGACTGTCTTACCGGTGGCAAGCGAAAGTCCGTAACACTCCTGGCAAACCCCGCCCCGCGTATCGCAGGTGAGGGGAGAGCGAACCCGGATAGTCTCGACATCGGCGCCCTCGATCGCATGCAATTCCTTGGTGCCGATGATCGTCCCTGCGCGAAGCTTGTTGCCATTCTCGGTGGCTACCAGAGTGCGGCCTTCTTTGAGATCGTCCGCCAAGGCCCGACCGAAGGACCGGGAGCGGAGGTTCCGAATCTTGTCGCCACGCTCGTCGATCACGCTGATGACGATGCCGCGATCCGTCTCACAGTCAA
>CAXMOW010000105.1:0-2344 GCA_964195235.1 uncultured Acidimicrobiia bacterium
CAGGTCCTCGCGGCAGAAGAGGAACCCAAGCCCAGCCGACCCCAGTAAGTACTTGAGCGTGCCGCCTGTCAGGAAATCGACTCCGAGTTCGCGGACGTCGATCGGGATCGCACCGACAGCCTGAAACGCGTCAACCAGGACGAGGGCGCCGGCGTCGTGGGCAATGCGGATGACTTCAGCGATGTCGGTCTTGGTCCCGTTGCGAAAGGAGACGTATGTGATCGCCACGAGCGCGGTTTCGTCGTCGATTGTCTCCGCCAGTCGATCCAGAGGAATGGTCGCGTCTGAAGCAGCGGCAACGTGATGGACCTTCTTGCCAACCAACTCCTGGGCATGGGTGATTTGCCCGATCGTGGGGAACTCGAAGTCACTGATCACGATCTTGTTCCTCCCTTCGGGATAGCGAAGTCCGCTGAGAAGGCTGCTGACACCAGCAGACACCGAGGTGGTCACGGCTATCTCGTCGGTTGAAGCATTGAGGAGTCGGGCAAAACGTGCCCTGACACCCTCAGCCTGCTCAATCCACAGATTCCATGGAGCTCCCTTCTCGTCCCAGTCCGACAGATAGCGTTCGTACGCAGCTCGGACTTCCACCGACAGCGCACCTTGGGAGCAACTGTTGGCGTATGCCACTTGGTGGACGATGGGGAATCGATCTTTGATGGAATCGGGGAGCATTGTCATCTTCGCCTTTGTCGGGTTCAGCGTCCGAGGTATGCCTTTTGCAGCTCGTCGTGCTCGGCCAATGCTGACGCTTCGTCTTCGAGAACGATGCGACCTGTAGCCAGAACGTATCCATAGTCGGCGATCGACAGGGCCATGTTGGCGTTCTGCTCGACAACCAGAACGGACACGCCCGCCTGATGGACCCGATCGATGATAGCGAAGCTCTGTTCCACCAGAATCGGGGCCAAACCCATCGAAGGCTCGTCCATGAGAAGCAATCTCGGCTTCGACATCAAAGCCCGTCCCATCGCAACCCTCTGCTGTTCGCCACCCGACAAGGTCCCCGCCATCTGGCTTTTTCGATCCGCTAGGACGGGAAAGAGGTCGTAGACGTCGGCCAGATCCTCTGTGAAATCGTCGTCGCGGAGGTAGGCACCCATCTGGAGATTCTCCAACACAGTCATCGGAGCGAAGAGACGACGGTTCTCTGGAACAATCGCCATCCCACGGGCAATTCGATAACTGGTGGATCTGGAGGTCACGTCCTCACCATCGAAAATCACCGACCCCGTCCTCGGCTCCACGATCCCGAGGATTGTTTTCAGCGTGGTCGATTTTCCGGACGCATTGCCCCCCAAGAGGCTGACCAACTCACCGGGCCTGATCGCCAGGGACACTCCTTGCAGGATGTGGATCTGGCCGTAATAGGTGTTGACGTCACGCAACTCGAGAAGCGGGGTCTCGTCGCTCATCCCTTTGCCTTACCGGTCCCCAGGTACGCCTCGATGACCAGCGGAGACGTGGCGACATCATCAAACGATCCTTCTGCGATCTGAACCCCGTGATCGAGAGCAATCACCCTGTCGGAGATCCCCTCGACCACGTGCATGTCGTGCTCAATGACGAGAATCGAGTATCCGACCTCCTCTCGAAGCCTCCCGATCAGTTCGGTGATCTCTTGAGTCTCGGCCGGGTTCATTCCGGCGGCGGGTTCGTCGAGCAGAAGCAGACGGGGGTTGGTGGCCATAGCCCGGGCGATTTCAAGCCGTCTTCGATTGGCGTAGGAGAGACTGTAAGCGGGCTGGTCCCAGCGGTATCCCATTAGCCGGTCACCAAAAAAGGCCAGTTTCGACTCGGCGAGCTCAGCTATCTGGCGTTCCTCTCGGCGTGCCGCCGGGGTGCGTAATGCCGACTGCCACATCCGGGCATGTCCATCGCCATAGGCCGAGGTCATGACGTTTTCCTTGACGGTCATGTTGAGGAAGATGCGGAGTGTCTGAAACGTGCGAGCGATGCCGCGGTTTGCAATCAGATTGGGAGCCAGACCAACGATGCTCTCCCCATCTAGAAGAATTTCGCCGGAGTCTGGTTGATAAACCCCTGTGATGAGATTGAACAGCGTCGTCTTCCCAGCGCCGTTTGGGCCAATCACGCTGAGGATCTCCCTTTCCGCTATCACAAGGTCGAGGTCCTGGATGACCTGCAAGCCGCCGAAGGCCTTTTTCAAATCTCTTAGCTCGAGCACCGCTGTCATGTGATCTCAACACGTTTCTTGCCAAGCAAGCCCTGAGGTCGAACAGCCATCATCACCACAAGCATCGCTCCGAAGAGAAGTTGGCGGGTCAGACTTGGCTCGAACACAAGCCGGTTCTCCCAGACGAGAATGCCCAGGTACAGC
>CAXMOW010000106.1:0-2026 GCA_964195235.1 uncultured Acidimicrobiia bacterium
TGACCGTTGAGTCGGTGCAAGCACCGATGGCAAGCACGACATCCCGAATCTTGACCGAAGGAAGAATTCCGCCACAAGACCCGACTCGAATGAGTCTCTCGACGCCGTACTCAGTGATCAATTCTGTTGCGTAGATCGATGCTGAGGGAATCCCCATCCCGGTACCCATCACCGACACCGGCACTCCGGCGTAGGACCCGGTGTATCCGAGCATGTTCCGCACCGCGTTCACTTGCTTGACACCTTCGAGGAAGTTGTCAGCTATGTGCTTGGCACGGAGTGGGTCGCCGGGCAAGAGGATCGAAGGGGCGAAGTCGCCCTTTTCGGCTGAGATATGTGGGGTCGACATCGCAGATCGTCTCCTATGGTGATCGGTCGTTGCCAACCTAGACGGACCTAGAGTCCACTCGCCCATGGACACCGAGCAGTCGTATCCAATCGATCATGCTGAAATCGTCGACATGCTCACGGGAGCCGGCAAGTCTCTGCTCCCGGGTCTCTTAGGGCTCGAGTTGCTCGAAATCACCCGCGGCGGGGCCGTCATGCGATGTGACATCGGACAACAACACTTCGCCGCCAATGGGTATCTCCATGGCGGGCTCATCATGTCGATTGCCGATACCGTCGCCGGATATGGATGTCTCGGCAACCTTCCCCAGGGAGCGAATGGCTTCACGACGATCGAAGCCAAGACAAATTTCATAAGCGCTATTCGCGAGGGGGCGATACTGGCCAATGGGACCATGATTCACGGCGGCAGGACAACCCAAGTATGGGATGTGGAGGTTGCCGACGAGTCAGGCGGGAAGACGTTGGCCACTTTCCGCTGCACCCAGATGATGCTGTATCCGCGCTCCTGACCGAGCTTCACACCTTCAGGGTGTCGACCGTAGGCTCAGGCTCATGAACGACACCTACGACTTCATTATCAAACTGCGAGCTATTCGCGACTATCAAAAACGAGTGCTGACCGCAGAAGACCTGGGCGCAATCCTCGAAGCGGGCCGCTGGACGGGGAGCTCGAAAAACAATCAGGACTGGTCCTTCGTCGCGGTCACTGATCCCGAACGTCTCCAAGGTCTTGCCCAATTCGGAGACTTCACTCAGCCAGTGCGCGACTCGGTGGCGACCATCGTCCTTATTCAGGAGGAAGGTGGGAACATGTTCGACATCGGTCGCGCAGCACAGAACATGATGTTGTCGGCGAACGCAATCGGCGTTGCCTCATGTCCGATCACGCTGCACCGCTCCGACGGGGCGCAGCAGTTTCTTGGGGCGCCCGACGGATCTGTCACCAGGTATGCGATCTCACTGGGATATCCGACGGAGAACGCTGAGCCACGGCGTTTTGGTGGTCGCAAGAACGCAGAAACAGTCATAAAAATCGACAGCTACTGAGCGAAGAGAACTGTCCCCTCCAGGCAGTAATATCCCTCGACTTATGCTCAAACCGCTCGTAGAGGCGCGTGGCCTCACGAAGAAGTTCGACGACTTCACAGCTGTCGATGAAATCGACTTCAACATCCAGCAGGGTGAGGCCTTCGGATTCCTCGGACCCAACGGCGCAGGCAAGACGTCGACTATGCGGATGATCAGCACAGTCAGTCCAATTACTGCGGGACATATGACCGTCTTTGGACTCGACCCCACCACTCAGGGTCGTGGAATCCGTCAACGCATCGGAGTGGTGCCTCAGGAGGACAACCTCGACCTGGAGCTGACGGTTAGCGAGAACCTCTACATCTACGGCCGCTACCACGATATGTCCAAAGCCGAGATCAAACCGAGGATCGACGAGCTTCTAGATTTCGCCCAACTCACCGATCGTCGCGACTCCCAGGTCGAGCCCCTCTCCGGAGGTATGAAACGGCGGCTCACGATTGCTCGAGCTCTGATCAACGAACCGGAGCTCGTGATACTCGATGAGCCAACCACCGGACTTGACCCGCAGGCCCGGCATCTCCTCTGGGACCGGCTCTATCGACTGAAGCAAGACGGGGCAACGCTCATTATCACCACTCATTAC
>CAXMOW010000106.1:2036-2313 GCA_964195235.1 uncultured Acidimicrobiia bacterium
AGCTGATCGAGGAGTATGCACCGCGTGAGGTCGTCGAACTTCGGTTCCTCGACGGTTCAAAAGACGAAGCGGTACTCAAACTCGACGGCCTTGCTGCTCGCTCAGAGATCCTCGCCGACCGTGTTCTGCTCTATACGGACAGTGCCGACGACACCCAAAAGGGGCTCCACTCCAGGGGCATCAATCCTGAGCAGGTGTTGGTCCGCCGCTCAACGCTTGAAGACGTTTTTCTCCGTCTAACCGGTCGACGGTTGATCGACTGATGACCGCAATCTCA
>CAXMOW010000107.1:0-2307 GCA_964195235.1 uncultured Acidimicrobiia bacterium
CTGGAACACAGGACACGCTACGGGATTTCCTACTTCGTCTTTCTTGGTCGTGACCTCGAAGCCGTAGGACCGGTGGTCCAACAGTTAACAGGCCGGTGACCCAAAGACGCGGTTCGCCGCAATCCGAAGTCCACCCTCGTATTCATCACGCCACGACCCCACTATCGAGCGGCTGTGGGCCGCCCATAAGTGCCGTTATGTGCGGGTTCTCGGTGCGTGCAGCGGGGGGTGTAAGTAGGTTCGGGGTCGTGGAGGGACAACTCTTTCGAGTATGAAGCGCGCTGTTGAGTTCCTGCTCTCTTTGGGCGCCTATCCAGGGGAATCCGAGGGTAAAAGAGCCGTACGGCGGATCATTGTGGCCGGGCTGTTGCTGAGCAATCTCGCGACGGTGCCATCTGTCCTGAGCGATGCTGCGGCTGGCTATCGCTGGGTTGCCGCTGCAAACGCGGTGATCGTTGTTCTCGTACCGTTCCTTCTGATCTATCTGAATCAGGCTCCTCACCGGTTCGGTTTGATCGTGAACATCATGTTTGTCGCGGTCTATCTGCTTCTAATTTTTGAGACGGCCGCGTTAGGCGGGTTTCTCAAATCCGGCATCACGTCAGCCTATGTGTTGACCCTCGTTGTCGTTGCGCTCATCGCATTCGGAGTGCGTGCCGCGACGTGGTGGTTTGTTGCGTTCATCGCAGCCGTGATCTATTCGGTGTTGATCCCAAACTGGGTCGATCCCCTATATCTGGTCGAAGATCCGACCTTGGATTCGGCGTTCAATCTGGTTGTGGCGGGTGGCGTCGTGTTCGCGGTGGTGGTGTACTTCGTCCGTCAACGGGACCATTTCCAGAAGGAGTCTGACGACCTCCTCCACAACATCCTGCCGGACGAGGTTGCTACCCGGTTGAAAACCTCATCCGCGATGATCGCCGATTCCTTCGACTCCGCTTCGGTCCTCTTTGCAGATGTCGTTGACTTCACGCCGATGTCAGCAGACATGTCACCCGACGAACTTGTCGGGCTGCTCAACAACCTGTTCTCCACTATTGATCGCTTTGTTGACGAGTTGAGTCTCGAAAAGATCAAGACTGTCGGCGACGAGTACATGGTGGCGTCGGGAATCCCCTCTGTTCGACCCAACCATGCTCAAGCAATCGCCGATCTCGCACTGCGCATCAGAGACGAACTCGAGGGGAGCCGGATCGACGGCCACGAAATCCGAATGCGGATTGGTATCAACTCAGGGCCTGTCGTGGCTGGCATCATCGGCACTCGCAAGTTCGCCTATGACCTCTGGGGAGATGTCGTGAATACTGCCAGCCGCATGGAATCCGAAGGGGTCGAAGGCTCCATTCAGATCAGCGACGCGACGTACCAGCTAATCAGTGAGGAATTCGTCTGCGAACCCCGAGGCGAAATTTCTGTCAAGGGCAAGGGAAAGATGCAGACATACCTCCTCCTCTCCCGCAGGAACCACAAAGAGGCGTCTCCTACGCGCCCATAACCGGCTGGGAGGGATGATGTGGGCTGTATGGCACGCATCCTGTCAGACGGCGAGACGCCGGTTCCGGGCACCCTGAGGGCACCTTCGTGACACCTCAGAGTGATATCGCTAACGGGCCGCAGATAGTTGACCGTCAGATTGAGAGTGGCCTAACCGGTCCCTTGCGGACTGACGTGATGAGGCATTCCGGTGCCGCCTCGTCGTCTCCCGTTCTGCCCCATTTCATTTGTTCGTCCAGTAGACGGTGGCTAATGGGCTGCTCAAGAACTGTGACGATGTGTAGAGGCGCTTTTTCGGCGAACTCCCGGAAGAGTTAGTCCACTCGGGACAAGATTCGGGGTCCCATCTCCAGGGCCTCAGGTGGGACAGCCACTCGCCAGCCGCTCGGCGGCAGCACCAGGTTCTCAGCCCTCTTGGACTACACGACACAGATTGCTCAGTCGGTGGCCACCTCTTGCCTGGCCGCAGCATTGGTGAAACTCTTCTTCAGAGTTTCGTCGACGATCGATTCGCCGATCGCTTCGACTAGTTGTGATGCGTCGGCGGAGAGCTTCGATTCGTCTTTCCCTCGCCCCTGGGTGGAGGCGATATCAGCCCTGGCCTGGAGGATCCGCGCCAGCCGCAGTCGCTGCCCCAGGTCCATTGCCTTTTGCTGAGCGCTCAGAAACACTCGGTCCGCGTCGTCGAGCCGCTGCTGTTCGACCAGGGCAAGACCGTCGGCGTAACCAACGAACGCCTCATAGATCATCAGATCCTTCTCATCGATGATGGCCGTGGCCTCTTCCACCGCCGCAACGGCGATATCGAGCTCA
>CAXMOW010000108.1:0-2187 GCA_964195235.1 uncultured Acidimicrobiia bacterium
GAACGTGCACCCATGGCCGAAGAGGAGATTGACGACGATGAGTTGTAACTGTCAACGGGGAGGCCCTCATGTCCATAGTTGACACTTGGGATTCGTTGCTGACGGATACCGACCGCAAGGTGATTGAGAATGCCGGCTATGGCAAAGCACGTGGCCTCGGAGACTCCCCATTGCTGATCGTCATCGACTGTCAGTACAACTACATCGGGGCTGATGAGCCCATCCTCGAACAGCAGGATCGGTGGCCGGCCGGGGGCGGGGCGGGGGCTTGGGAAGCGGTGCGGGTCGCCGGCGGCCTCCTAACCGCGGCCAGAGAATCGGGTGTCCCGGTTCTTTACACCCGGAATGTGCAGAAACGCACCGTGAAGTTCGATTCGTTTGCCGGGAAATCGACCTGGAATAAGAACGCAACTCTCGATGAAGCCGAGGGGAGTCGGATTGTCTCGGTGATCGCTCCTCACGACGATGACCTTGTCCTTGACAAAAGCTACGCAAGTGCATTCTTTGGTACACCCCTTGTCACTTACTTGGTGGGACTCGGTGTAGATACATTGATCATTTGTGGCGTGTCCACAAGTGGATGCGTGAGAGCTACTGCTGTTGATGCTGTTACCCGCGGTTTCAAGGTGGCCGTCGTAGCGGACGCCGTGGCCGATCGCATTGTGGCTTCACACAAGGTCGCGCTTCTCGACATGTGGATGAAGTACACCGACGTCATTGATTCGGTAACGGCGCGCTCCTATATCCACTCACACTCAGGCCGATGACAGACCTAGCCATCGTCAACGGCGCGGTTGTCATCCCTGGCGCTGATCCGGCTCCGATCGACATCGCTGTTACCGATGGAATCATCACCGGGTTGGCCGAGCCTGGTTCGATCACGAGTGCCAAACAGATCGTCGATGCCACCGGCCTTCACGTATTGCCCGGAGCCATCGATCCCCATATTCACCTGGGTGGCTATCAACCACTGGAGACCGACACCGAGCCGGGTACTCGTCTTGCTGCTCTGGGCGGTGTCACCACTCTGGTGAACTATTTCAAGGCCACCGGCTCATATCTGGATCTTGTCCCGGAATACATCGACACCTTCGAAAGGGACTCCCACATAGATGCAGCGTTCCACCTGCAACTCCTGACCGAGCCACATCTCCTCGAATTAGAAACGACTACCCGTCGTTTCGGAATCACCTCCTACAAGATCAATCTCGCCTGGAAAGGCCGTGAGAAGGCAGTCTTCGACAGCGACCGCCCCGTCGACAACGGGTGGGTTTGGTCTGTGATGGAGGCAATGAAACAGATTGACGCAGAGAAAATGGTTCTCAATGTCCATTGTGAGAACCAGGAGCTCAAGAACGAGGCGAAGCGACGGATCGCTGACGAAATGACCCCTGATCTGGGATTTTACGAACGACTTGCACCCGATTTCAGCGAAACCGACAGTGTGTTGTCGATGATGCTTCTCGCCAAAGTCACTGGAGTCACCACTTACCTGGTCCATCTCAGTTCCAACCTCACCATGCAGGCTCTTGAGCTGCCATGGGCCGAGCAAGAAAATCTCATGGGCGAGACTTGTCCTCACTATCTGATGCACACCACCGACTCCGCGGCTGGACTCGGGCTGACGGTCAGCCCGCCGGTGCGTCACCAAGAAGATCAGGACGCTCTCTGGAAGGCTCTAGCTGACGGACGCTTGCAAACGGTGGGAAGCGATTCCAATCCGATTCTTCGTGACACCAAGATGGGCGACGGTGAGTTCTGGTCCGTCAAACCCGGGTTCGACTCGGTTGGCTTGATTGTCCCCAGTCTTCTCGACGGTGGCTATCACAAAAGGGGGATGGGACTAGGTCGAATCGCTGAGATCATGGCGGAGTCACCAGCGAAGATCTTCGGGCTCTACCCACAGAAGGGCGCCATCGCGACCGGTTCCGACGCCGATCTGGTTCTAGTCGACTTGGACAAGGAGTCGACGGTTGGACGCGAGGCGACAGCGGAGCACTCGGATTTCTCGGTCTTCGCCGATATGGCTCTTCGCGGTTGGCCTGTAGCCACGATTTCGAGGGGCGAGCTCATTGCTCAGGATGGTCAGATGTTGTCCGAGCCGGGTCGTGGGCAATACCTGCGTCGAGAAACGTAGGCGATCCCATGGGCATGACCCTCGCCGAGAAGATCATCGCCGGGAAGGCC
>CAXMOW010000109.1:0-2099 GCA_964195235.1 uncultured Acidimicrobiia bacterium
GGGAGTTTTGGGTCAAGTGGTGATCCAGAATGTGGGCAGCGAAGCGGGGACGCTCGCCGGCCATTGGCTCTGTCAAAGGCCTTCTTATTACGAATTCCCCGACATCGTCTTGCAGCCTGGCGAGTTCGCTGCTGTCAGCGTTGGCGGTGACGTATTCGAACCGCCTGAGGGGGCGATCGTTATTGAAGGCATCGCGGCAATCGGTCCGTTCAACCCTGAGAGTGGCGAAGTCGGTCTGTATTCGGGGGGCGACTTCTCTAACTCCAGTGCCATCCTCAGCTATGTGGAGTGGGGTGACAGCGGTCATGGCCGTAGCGGGACAGCGGTTGCTGCCCAGATATGGCCTGAGGGCGGTTTCGTCCCAACGACTGTGGACTCCGGAGCCATCCTGGCCACAACAATTCCGCCGACCGATCCGGCACACTGGATCGGCGGGTAGGGCACACAAGAACTCAAAACGAGACTCTCTACCCTAATTGTGGTGAATTCTGCCGCCGTTTCCGCCGGGCCTCGTGGGTTTGTCGAATCTGAAGGTGAGCAGATCTACTTCGAGTCGTGGGGATCCGGGGAGACTGTTGTTCTCAGCCACGGGATGGGCGGGAACCACGCCATCTGGTATCAACAGGTTCCGGTCTTGGCGGCTCACTACCGGGTTGTCACGTGGGATCAACGAGGTTTCGGGCGATCGACGGACTTGACCGGCAATCTTGGCCCCGAACCGTCGGTGGGTGATCTTGGACGCATCCTCGATCACCTAGAGATCGATAGCGCTCACATTGTCGGCCAATCCATGGGAGGGTGGGGATCGCTCGGATTCGCCCTCACCCATCCCGCCCGCACACTCTCCCTGGTCCTTGCTGACACCATCGGTGGGATTTTTACAGCGACGATTCGCCAGACCTTTCTCGACTACGGCCGCCTCATCGCGGCGAGCCCGCCCCCCGATCAGCTTGCACTAGGGCTGCACCCTGCGGTTGGGGCTCAGCTTGCTGATGAAGATCTCGCTAAATCGTTCCTTTACAGCCAGATCGGCGGATTGGCGACACCGCCCTCGCCGTTGGTCATCACCGAGCTGCTGACAGATACCGACCACACTGAGGGGCTCGACCTTCTCGATGCACCCACTCTGTTCATTGTGGGCGAGAACGATCCCATCTTTCCACCTGCTCTCATTGAGCAGGCATCGGCGCTCATCCCTGGCAGCGAGATGAGTGTCGTGGCCGAAAGTGGCCACTCTCCGTACTTCGAGCGACCAGATCAGTGGAACGACTTGGTACTCCGATTCCTGCGACGATGGGCTTGACGAGAGGAGTCAGCATGGCCGCAAAAGAAGTGTTGCCAGGTTTGTTTGCAATCAAGTTGGGGCCAGTCAACGCCTTTCTGATCGACGAAGGCCTGACCTTGATCGATAGCGGCCTCCCCAAGAACGCCGCCGAGATCGAGGAGGCGATTCGCTCAATAGGTCGAGCGCCTGAAGACCTGACCAGCATTGTGCTGACTCATGCCCACCCGGACCATCTGGGGAGTGCTGCTCACCTCTCGGGTGGAACGATTCCTGTCGCGATCCACGGCGACGACATCGCGGCGGGTAAGGCCAGTCTGGTGAAAGTGGGCCGACCCGACTTCGAGATTGCCGTGTTCGGCCACGGCAGACCCATCACCTCGGGAGCTTCAAACAAGTTCGCCCAGAAGTTCGGATGAGCGTGATCATGGTGAGATGCGCTTACCGTCTTGGCACCACTACGGAGGTGTGATGTCGGAATCCAGTTCCAACTCAGAACGAGAGGTTCTCAACTGGGACGTCTATGGATTGGCGATTCGAGAACTCGCCCAACAGATTGCGGATGACGGTTTCCAACCCGACATCATCCTGGGGATTGCCCGCGGCGGGCTGATTCCTGCGGGGTCACTCGGGTACGCGTTGTCGATCAAGAATTGCTACCTGATCAACGTGGAGTACTACACCGACGTCGATGAGCGGTTGGATATGCCGGTGATCCTTCCTCCGTACCTCGAGTTGGTCGACTTGGAGCATTCGAGCGTTCTGATCGTCGACGACGTCGCCGACACTGGCCACACACTGCAGATGGTTTACAACC
>CAXMOW010000110.1:0-2082 GCA_964195235.1 uncultured Acidimicrobiia bacterium
TGGCTGGGACGACTGGTTGTCCATAAATCTCCCGGTTCGCTCCCCCCAACCTACGGACGCCTACACACTCACCCCGCACATAACGGCACTTATGTACGCCGAGTCGGCAATCACGGACCGTACATAATGCCGGTTATGGGCGGTCTCAGTCGAGGTCGGATTCATCCCCTGGCGGCGGTGAGTTCCCGGTCGTCGAGAGGCTGTGGAATCAGGAAGGTCCGGAATGACTCCGTCCTTCTGGGCGTTCCCAAGCCCCATGAGCAGGATCATCTCGGTCAACGTCGGCGAGCCGCGGACCGTCGAATTCCGGGGCCGCACCGTCTCGACCGGGATCTACAAGTTTCCTGTGGAAGGCCCGGTACGGGTCGAAGGCGTCAACCTCGTCCGTGACCACCAGGCGGATCGACGGGTCCATGGCGGGGTCCACAAGGCGGTCTACGCCTACGCCTCAGAGGACTACGAGTGGTGGAGTGGGCAACTCGGCCGCACCCTGCCTCCGGGCATGTTCGGCGACAACCTCACCACTGAGGGCATCGACGTCGGACGGTCGGTGATAGGCCAGCACTGGGGGATCGGCGACGTAGTTCTCGAGGTGAGCGAGCCCCGAGTGCCTTGCTACAAGCTAGGCGTCCGCATGGAGGACCCAGAGTTTCCCGCACTGTTCTCGGCCGCCCAACGGCCCGGGACTTACCTGCGGATCGTCGAGGAGGGTTCGCTTACCGCCGGCGACCGCATCGAGATAGGCGCCGCTCCCAGCCACGGTCTCACCGTCGCCGATATCGCCCGCATCCACTACCGCGACCACCACGAGGCGGGTCGGATCTTAGAAGCCTCTGGGCTCTCAGACCCCTGGAAACGCTGGGCCCGGAGGTTCGCGGAGGTCTGAACCGCCGGTGCCACCGGCGACACCCCGCACATGACGGCACTTATGGGCAGCTGATGACGGCGTCAGCGGCCGCACATAATGCTGAATGCGAAACGGCGGGTGGTTGTTCGCTTTTAGCTGCTCATAGCCTCCATGATGCCCTGGACGTTTGCCAGAGAAACTTCGAGGACCGAGTCAAGATCCGCCAATGGGTAGACCTCTACCTCTGACGTTTGAGCGAACGGCCAAGTGGCCATCATGGCGTCGAATTCTTCGAGGCTGTCAACATTTGCAATGCCACCCCCACCGACTTGACCGGCAAAAGACCAAGCTTGTTCAAGCTTGCCCGAAGCCCGGTGTTCTGCCAGCCACCCCTGGAACATTTGAAGTATTGGAACGGCCATCTCCGGCGGTACCGGGTCCCGCCCTTTTGAAACTACTAGGAAGCGCATGAACGCCCTCCTTCCTATGCAAGTGCCGGACGATCCGACCTGTCGAACGTACTCGTCGGCTTTCAACGGAGGTGACGTGACACGACATAAGGCTTGAAACATCCGCACATAACGGCACTTATGGGCGGGTGGGTATCATCGTGTTTGAGTCTGGAGGATCATGTTTTCATCGGTGTCTGAGGTGGTGATCAACCGTCCGAGGGATGTGGTCTTCGACTACATCTCTCATCTGGACAATGATCCTGTTTGGTGTCCTGAAGTGAAAAGGGTCACTCCGCTCAACAGCGACCCACCAGGGGTGGGTAAGACCTACGAGATGATGGCTCGGCCTATCCCCCAGGATCAGGAAGGCGGATACGAGATCATCCAGTTCGATCCGCCGTCGTCGATGGAACTGAGACTTTGGCAAGGGACCAGTGAAGGGGTAACGACCTATCGGTTGGATGAGGTTGATGGAGGGACACGGCTTGTTTATGAGACCAACGTGGAATTGAGCGGGATCGCCAAACCCTTTGAACCCGTTGTCGAGTGGCTCACTACCCGAAGTCGTGGTCCCCGAATGCTCGCAAATCTGAAAGACCTCCTCGAATCAGATCAGGCCGACTAGCCAGAGACCAGCCCGAACCCGCACATACCGGCACTTATGTGCGGCTAATCGAGTGTCACTGACCGCACATAATGCCGGTTATGGGCGGGGGTCGGGTTGGGGAATGTTTGTGGTCACGAGAGAGAAGACCCCCGCAGTGAGGGGCCTTCTCTCTGACT
>CAXMOW010000111.1:0-1757 GCA_964195235.1 uncultured Acidimicrobiia bacterium
GATATGGGGAGCTCCTCCCCTCTGCCCGAGCTAGCGCATATGTGCCGTTATGCGCTACCTGTTGTAGCTGTCTCAGCTGCGCATCAGGGATGTGCGACCGAGTGGTTTCGGCTATTCAGTCGTTGATGTTGTCGATTACCTGCGGAGCCAGGCCGCACTTGCCACTGGTGCTGATTGCCTGTGAGGCAGATGTGAAATCAATCTCGCCTCCAGAGAACAACAACACCAGAGCAGAAAGCTGGTCGAAAACTGCGTCATCCCGGATCGACGAGGAAACGAGATCGCCCAAGTTGTCGAACTGGATTCCCTCCCCGTCGAGAAAGTCGTTCACCGCGTCATAGGTAGCGGCCAGAAGGTCACAATCAACGTTCAGCGGCTGAGCAGCGGACGCGGCCACCGGCGTCAGCCCAACCGCCAATGTGGCCGCCAGTACCACTCCGATAAGTCTCTTCTTCACAATCGCCCCCCACACTTTCGTGAGCGACGAAGTCGCTCCATGGGACTCACCCTAATCACTCGACCCAAGCCGATCAGGGAACGGCACGGCGGCGCCACGCTGATGACCCGTATTCCAAGCCGGGTAGCGCATATGTGCCGATATGGGCGGCTATCGGGGTGTTTACCGATGGTCGGTGATGTCGCCTTCTTGTAGGGTTTTGGCATGTTTCGTCAGGCGCAGTCACTTCTGGTGTTCTCCGCGATCGCGGTGGCGTCAGCGGCTTGTACGGGTGGGAGCGAGATCGAATCGTCGTCCGCCCCGGCTTCGTCGTCTCCGACTCTTGCGGTGACCTCTACCCGGGTTCCGTCGACGACCGAGACGCCCCGCATCAGCATCGCGTTCGATGGTGCGCTCGATCCTCGCCGAGGCTCCGTTCTTGATCTCGATGATCCGGTGAGTCGTGATGCCGCCCTGATAGCGATGGCGATCGGCCCTGAGGACTTGGCGACAGACTTGTCATATCTGAAGCCGGCGACCCCGGTGGCCTGGGAGCCCGGGTCGGGTCCAGGTTTCTTCTCGGACAATCTCCCGATTGAGGCACCGGGACCCGAAGCGTCTTATCCGGGAGTCAAACAGGGGTATCGGGCTTTCTATGAGAGGCCTTTTGGCGTGTACGAGTCCGGAGTGGAGAACTTCATCGTCGAGATCATCTCGGCGTCCGATCCAATGCGCCTCATGGACGAACAGATTGCCGAAGTCGAAACCGCGGAAGGACTCGCCGTCAAAGAGCTGAAGGGTCGCGACGGCGAGCGGCGCTTTCTCCTATCAAGTGATGTCACCGACTCAATCGACGATGAAGGATCGGCGGACTTCAGCGCTGTGCTCGCGGTTGTCCTTGTCGACGAGATCCTTGCCTCGGTGGTGATCGTTGGTCAGCAGCCGACCGAACTCGAGCAACTCCTAGATCAGGCTGTCAAAGCAATGACTGACCGCATCGACGCTGTGCTGTCCGGCGATTTTGGCTACGGCCCATTCGACGACGTGTCACTACACACCCAGTCTGCACGCTGGGTCTTCGTCGAAGGCGTCTCCAATGATGGCGAGTTCCGCAGCGACGGAACGCATGCCGACAAGGCTTCGACATGCTCGATCGGTATCGGTGGCCTCCCCAACGTCTTCGAGTTCGCCTTCGATCCAAATGGCAGGGGCGTCGCTTCTTTCGCAGGCGTTACAAATCCGTCATCGGCGAGCGCCTGGCCACAGTTCGGCACTTGCGGTCGCAGCTACCCTGGCATGCCCGCCTACTTCTCTCGAGTCG
>CAXMOW010000112.1:0-1474 GCA_964195235.1 uncultured Acidimicrobiia bacterium
AGAACGACGCCGAGATTGGCCACGAGGCGACCGTCTCCAAAGTCGGTGAAGACCAGTTGTTCTATCTGATGTCAAGGGGTCTCACCGAAGATCAGGCGACCTCGATGGTGGTGGCCGGTTTCATTGAGCCCATCATCAAAGAGCTGCCTATGGAATACGCCGTTGAGATGAACCGTCTCATCGAACTCAACATGTTGGCGGCTGGAGCAGTCGGCTAGACGCCAAGTCTCCGCGCTTCTTAGCGCATTCTTTACATTTCTCTTTCACCTGATCCGGGATAATCGGCACAGCCCGCTCCCCACAACAAGGACTTCATGTGATGAAGAAGATTCTCCCATTGATCGCGCTGGCACTAGTTGTCGCCGCCTGTGGTGGCACCAGCGATGAAGCTGTTGCTTCGCTTGATGATTCAGCGGTCACCACTCTCGATTCTGGGGCGACAAATACAGACTCCGAGGATGTACTGCTGGAATTCGCAGAATGTATGAGAGACAACGGCATCCCCGACTTTCCCGACCCGGTACTCGATGCCGACGGCAACATACGTCCATTTGGAAATGACCGCGGTCCGGGCGACCTCGGTGCTGACCGCGACACGATTCAGGCCGCCCAAGAGGAGTGCATTCCGATAATTGAAGATCTGGCGTTGAACTTCTTGAGGGCCAACCGCGGACAGCTAGAAGATCAGCTTTACGAGTTCGCTGAATGCATGAGAGAAGAAGGTATAGACATGCCTGACCCCGAGTTCTCGCAAGGTTTCCCAGGCGGCGACGGTCCGTTTGGAGATCTCGATTTCGAAGATCCCGAGTTTCAGGAGGCTGCCGATACATGTTCCCAGGTATTCGGAGCTGGTGGTTTCGGCATCCCGGGTGGCCCTGGCCGGGGAGGAGGCGACAATGGTTGATGTCGTGGACTCGCCAGCCGACATGAAAGAAGATGAAGACGGCCTAGCCGTGCAGCCGCCTCGGTGGCGGCGACCAATGTTCCTGGCCTTCGCTGGCCTCTTCGTGGTCGTTGTTGTAGTGGGGGTTGGCCTTCTGAGCGGAGGCGAGAGCGATGAGCCGATCCAGTCGGTGGTCAATACAACGGAGGTTGTTAGAGCCGACTTGGTTGACGAATCCACGTTCGAGGGAACCCTTGGACGTCCGGAAGCGGAGCCGATAACCGCCGGCGCCGCGGGAACCATCACCTCCATCGCTGAGCCTGGGGCCGTCATCTCGTTTGGCGATGAACTGTTCACAGTCGACGACAGTCCGGTTGTGTTACTCGAGGGCGAGATCCCGGCTTACAGAGACCTATCGTTGGGTGACACCCAGCTAACAGTGCCCGCCGGTCGATCCGGTGTACTCACCTGGCTGCTCGATGAGGGTGAGTTGGTCGAGTCCGGCGATGTGTTTGCACACATCGACGAGACCCCGGTAGTCGCTTTTGAGGGATCGATTCCGATGTACCGAGTCTTTCGCAGTGGGGTTGA
>CAXMOW010000113.1:0-1423 GCA_964195235.1 uncultured Acidimicrobiia bacterium
AGAGACACACTTGCCGACCAGTCGTTTTGAAGAAACTTGACACTCCCTTGACCCTTGAAAGCATCCTCACCGAGGCCCTCGATGGTTTCGCCGACTCGGGCGGCGCTTCCCACCTCAGCGAAGAAAACCTCTCCGTCGTAGACCTGGATGAGAATGCTCGCGTTGCTATCCACACTGTCGTAGAAGCAGGTCACGGGATCGGGCTCACCATCAAAGCCTTCTGATGGTGCAACTTCGACCGGCCCGCCGAGCCATTCCTCGGCTTCGGTTTCGCTGATCAGAGAGCAACGGTCGAGGCCCCGGTCTCCCAAACCGAGGACATCGTCGTCACCGTTTCCCACTTCAAGCCCGCCGTCGCAAGCGCTGACCACCAAGGCCAGTGTCAGGGTCAAGTAAAGAACAGCAGTTCGGCGGGTCATCAGCCATCTTTCCAATCGTTCACTCCGACACTACGCATTCGAGAGAGAAGGTTCACGCGGGGAATCGTATTCATAGGCTCCCATCGACTGCCCTTTTCGGCGTCCCATCGACCCGGAAACAGCAATGAAATGGATCCGTAAGAACCCCTTAGTTGCAGCGTTGCTCGGAGTTGTGGCGTTGATCGCCGTCGTAGGCTCGCTGAGCAGACTCGGATCGGACAGCTCTGCAACCACCACGGCCGCGCTAGTTACCCAAGAGACGGTCGGCTCAACAGCGGCCGCTGAAGCGGGCGCAGTCGAACGCTCTGAAGTGGCGCCGGTGAACTGTGGACCTCTCATCACATTGGAGGAGGTCGACGAAGCCTTTGACATGGTCGGCCAGAACGCTGCGATATTTCAGTTCACAGGAGGCGAGACCTGTACACATGTGCTCGCCGACGATGAAGATTTCTATGTCGAGATCGGTTCGGGAGATCCGGCCGACTTCGAGCCGAGCGCCGAGCTGAGCGGTGTTTCAGGCGAGGCAGTGACCGGTGTCGGTGACGGTGCCCGCTGGTTCACCGGTGCGGAGGATGGTGTTGGGGTTCTCAGTGTTCAGCAGCTCACGTTGCTTGGAGTGCTTCATTATGGAGTCATTGTCAGTCGGCCCGGACTGGCCGGTTCGGAGCAGTTAGAAATCCTCCGCACCCTTGCCCTCGCTGCGAGCGCCGGGTCGTTCCGGGGGCGGCTGGACCACTGACCTCCGGGAAGAACTAACGGGTGAGTCCATGTTTGTTGTCACTGCGAGCCAGCCCGGCGCCCAGTTCAACATCGAGGTGAGCAAGGTCGCCGATGAGGACGATGGATGTGAGGAGGAAGAAGACGGCGCGTCTTCGAGTACTTGCCTAGGGGACCTGATCTGTGATCCGTCCGACTACTACAAGTCGGCACTTGGGCAGTGAAACCGCGTTGCAAACCTGATTCCAAGCCGACAAGAGTGGGTGACAGGGCTCAGTCGGCGAGTT
>CAXMOW010000114.1:0-1047 GCA_964195235.1 uncultured Acidimicrobiia bacterium
AACCCCCCCCAGCATCACCGTCATGACCAGCAGCGCCGCAATGCCCGCGCCGATCGGTAGTTGAAGAATCGCGGTGTAGCCATGCGGGTACCGCCGCAATAACAACAGTGTGGACAGGAACAGCACGCCAGCCCCGACCTGCACGGCATTGACCAGAGGGGCGTCAAGGATCAGCGGAAGGCTGAAGACCGACAGCAGGACGTAGAGCACCGAGCCCCACAGCGCACCGACAACAATCCGCCGCCTTCCTCGATGCTCGGAGCTCTCCTCGGGATGCGTGCCAAAGGAAAGCAGGTACTCCCAAAACCTTCTCATGAGGCTGGTTTCGGCGTTGGACATCACGGCTCGAGGTTACGGCAAACGTTCCCTTGGTTCGCCTCAGTGAGGCAACGTGGAGAGCCGAATCGACGACGCACTGATCGCCTGATATGGGCGATATCGCCCAGACAGCCGAAACGAGCAGAACGGCACATATGCGCTAGCTGAGAGAGTGGATGAGGGAGCGTATATTTCCACCGGTTATGCGCTAGTTGTGATCAGGTTTCGGTCCCCCTGGCGCGAGCAGAATGCCCTCGGACGCTTGAACTGGGCGTGAGATCGATCTCAGATCGCTGATCTGTGCGGCCGGTACCTACGCGGTCTGATCGACCTCTTGAAGGTGAGCGACGTGAACAGCGCATTTAGCGGGTGACGGCCGCGTCTTCGTTCTTCGACAGAAGGATGTAGGTATGCATCTCCCCTTTTCCCTTCACCGAGACGAGGCCACGGGGCTCACAAACGAACCTGTCCCTGATCAGCTCGTAGGTCGCCTCAGTGACTTGGATCGACCCTGGGATGCCTTCTGACTCCATGCGACTGGCGGTGTTGACAACATCGCCCCACAGGTCGTATGAGAACTTGTGGGTTCCGACCACCCCGGCGACAAGCGGACCGGAGTTGATCCCGATCCGCATTCTGATGTGGTGGCCATCGAACTGGTTGGCTTCGGTGTGGTCGCGAATGCGTATCGCCAACTCGGCAATGGCGTGTGCGTGATCAGACCGTGCC
>CAXMOW010000114.1:1057-1301 GCA_964195235.1 uncultured Acidimicrobiia bacterium
CCGCAGCGACCATATACTCATCGCCGACGGTCCTGATTTTCTCCAGGCCCAACTCCAGGACGAACCTATCGAAGGTGGCGAACACGTCGTTGAGCAACTCGATCAGTTGGGGAGGCGTCATTGCAGCCGACATCGGCGTGAAGCCGACCATGTCGGCGAACAGGACCGACGCCGACTCGTAGTCGTCGGCGATGATCGTGCTGTTCGACTTGAGCCTCGTGGCGATCTCCTCCGGGAGGATGCT
>CAXMOW010000115.1:0-1251 GCA_964195235.1 uncultured Acidimicrobiia bacterium
TCCCGTTTTCACGATCGGGCGCAATGGTGACGCCGGCAATCTGCTCGTCGAGCACGAGGAGGTGTCATCAAGAGGGGTGGAGGTTCACCATGTCGACCGTGGCGGTGACATCACTTTCCACGGACCCGGTCAGCTGGTCGGGTACCCCATACTGAAACTGGATGATCCAAAGCAGATCGTGCCCTACGTACGGCGGCTCGAAGAGGTGCTCATCCGCACACTTGGCGACTTCGGCGTCGCCGGCTGGGCTGAGGACGGATATACCGGTGTTTGGACCGAGAAGGGCAAGGTTGCGGCGATCGGGGTTCGTGTGGCTCGCAAGGTCACGATGCATGGGTTTGCTCTCAACCTCCATCCGGATATGGACTTTTTCTCGATGATGAACCCCTGTGGGATCTCCGATCGGGAAGTCACAAACCTGTCAGATCTGGTGGGGAAGAAGGTGACCCTCGAGGAGGCTGTCGAGAAGCTGGTGCCTCACTTCGAGTCGGTGTTCGGGTACGGAGACTCAGAGACTCAGATGGCCGCCTTTGCGCGTGGCCAGGGTCGGGTATCGTCTTTCGAAGTCGACCGTCTGCTCGAAGCGGGCACCTTCTCTCCGGAGAAGCGATCGGAAGAGCCAGTCCTGATCAACGGCCGACTCCCGGGAGAACCTGTGAGACCTGACTGGATGAAGGTCACCGCACGGATGGACTCCGACTACCTCGAAATGAAGAAGCTGATGCGTGGTCTCGAGCTCAACACCGTGTGCGAGGAGGCGAATTGCCCCAACATCTATGAATGCTGGGGGATGGGCACGGCGACGCTGATGATCCTGGGGGACAAGTGCACAAGGGCGTGTTCCTTTTGCAATGTGACGACCGGGAAACCAACCGAATACGACATTTTCGAGCCCTTTCGCGCTGCCGAGGCGATCCACAAGATGAATCTGAAACATGCGGTGATCACGTCGGTCAACCGCGATGACCTTGACGACGGGGGAGCGGGTGTTTTTGCCCACACCATCACCGAGTCGCGTCGTCGCTCCCCGGACACCGAGATTGAGGTGTTGATCCCCGATTTCAAAGGCGAGCGTGAGCCCCTGCAAACTGTCATGGATGCCCAACCCGAAGTGCTCAACCACAACACCGAGACGGTACTGCGGCTCCAGCGCGACATTCGCACCGCCGCCAACTATGGGCGCTCGCTCGCTCTTCTCGCCCGTGCCAAGTGGCATAACCCGGCCGGGCTCGTCAAGTCGGGCCTCATCGT
>CAXMOW010000116.1:0-916 GCA_964195235.1 uncultured Acidimicrobiia bacterium
GTGGCTGAGGGGCCACGGGGTGCTGGCCACGATTGTCGGATTAGCAATTGTTCTTCTGCTTGGGGGCTGGTTAGTGGTGGAGGGGTTCGGCCCACCGGGTTGACATCGACATGCCAGTGACCCGCACATAACGGCACTTATGTACGCCTGTCCCAGGGCCTCACGGACCGTACATAATGCCGATTATGGGCGGCTGCTCTATCGCTCTCCGTATTTAACGAGGGATGAACATGCGGTTGGTCGTCAATTCGTGACACGAAGAAACCCCTCCCTAATCGGTGATCGAGGAGGGGTTTCATCAGCTTGCCGGGTTACCCCTAATTGCCTGGTTCGTTGCTAGCAGCCGACCACCAAACGCAGATCATGGACAACACCGTGTCCAGGCGGGTTTCGATCATGAGTCACGGTGGCAGCATTGGTCAGCCCATCACATGAGTGGTGTCTCCCATGGGCCATCGCGGGCGATACCGCTAAGACCAGTAACACCCCAACGAGAATCAAGACCGTTAGCGAACGTCGCACGTTTCCTCCTTGCTCCGGTCTCAATACCGGATAGTGATGACTAAGGACGGTCCAAGCCGTCACCCATACAGACGAATGGCGCTCTCATTCGGGTGACATGGACCGAGCCGCGCACATAACGGCACTTATGTGCGGTATTCAGCGTGGCAAGTGACCGTACATAATGCCGGTTATGGGCGGCTGCCGAACAGCCCGTGTTAGCTCCGCAGACCTGAAGTCAGCGGGTTGGTGGTGTGGGGCTTTTGCTAATCAGGCGGTGGTTCCGTTGCTCATGCTCCCCCCTGGTTGGGTGAAGTGGCTTCCTTGGCTGGAGTATATGGCATGGGTTAGTTTCCGGTTACCGCGCCGGCTGAGCCGATGTTTCTTCTTTCCACCGGAGGACATTTCGATCGGT
>CAXMOW010000116.1:926-1214 GCA_964195235.1 uncultured Acidimicrobiia bacterium
GGAAGAAATACGCTTCGGGGGCTGCGACCTCGTCGATGTCTTTCTTGTATTTCTCGGCTGTGCCTTTGGTGAGGTGGTATTTGAGTGTGTCGCTGTCCTTGAAGGTTTCGTGGATGATCAGGGCGTCCTCGCCGATTACCTGGTAGGCCTCGAACCGGAGCAGCCCCTTTTCGATTGAATAGGCGTCGGTGCCGACTCGCTGCCACCAGTATTTGAGATCGTCGATATGAGTTGGGACGCCTGGATGGGAGGTCCATTTGGCCGTGACGTTGATGGCCGTTTCCTGGT
>CAXMOW010000117.1:0-1199 GCA_964195235.1 uncultured Acidimicrobiia bacterium
GTATCACCCGTAACGATGTCGAGGCTTATCTCGAGGATGGCGCTCAGATAGATTCGACTCCGATGGTGGAGACTGCGCCCGCAGTCGAGACTGTGCCGGTCGCCGAGGTGGCAACACCTCCTCCAGCGCCAGTTCCCAAACCAGAGCCGGCACCCGCAGCCCCGGTTGACTCAGACGGCGAAATCGTCGAACTAGATCGTCTCAGGGTTCGTATCGCTGAGAACAATGTCATGGCGAAAGCGACCGCTGCCCATGTGTGGACATCGGTAGAGGTGGACTTCGAACGGGTTGAGCGGGTGCGCCAGACCTACAAGGAGGAGTTCAAGTCGTCCGAAGGCTTTTCGTTGACCTATCTCCCATTCATCTCGAGGGCGACCATCGATGCGCTCAAAGCGTTTCCGGTGGTCAACAGTTCGTTCAACCTCGAAGAGAAGACTGCCACCTTCCACAAGAAGGTCGATCTGGGGATCGCCGTCGACCTCAACCAAGGCGGCCTTGTCGTGGCACGCGTTCGAGACGCCGACGGGTTGCGTCTCGTCGGAATTGCTCGCGAGATACGAGATCTGGCCATACGGGCACGCTCTGGGAATCTTGGCGTCGATGACGTGACGGGTTCGACGTTCACCATCACCAACCCGGGTCCATTTGGGTCCTTCATGTCGGCTCCGATCATCAATGTGCCCAACGTGGCGATTCTGTCAACGGATACGGTGACCAAACGACCGACGGTGATCACCAGTCCGGACGGGCAAGACATGATCGCCATTCGACACATTGGATATCTCGGTCTCACCTGGGATCACCGGGCATTCGATGGGTCAACGGCGGTGTTGTTCCTGAAGCGGATCCAAGAGAATCTCGAGACCTGGGACTGGGAGCAGGAACTGGCGTGACCCGGCTGAGGACACGCTGGCTGGGCCGGCTTCCCTACATCGAGGCGTGGGACCTGCAACGGGCCTTTCATGAGGGGCGAGTGAAAGGTCGAGCGGTCGACGACTATCTGCTCCTGGTGGAACATCCGCCGGTCTTCACGATTGGTCGCAACGGTGACGCCGGAAATCTGCTCGCCGACCGTGAAGACGTGACGGCGAAAGGGGCCGAGGTTCACCATGTCGACCGGGGTGGCGACATCACATTCCACGGACCGGGCCAACTGGTTGGCTACCCCATTCTGAAGCTGGATGATCCCAAGCAGATCG
>CAXMOW010000118.1:0-1167 GCA_964195235.1 uncultured Acidimicrobiia bacterium
TGGGCGTTCTTTCCTTCGAGAGCCGCTTCACTGACCGCACGGGCCAGGCTGCATGGCCGTCAAACGAATATGGGTACGCCATTGTCGACAGCCTTGTCCCACAGCTCCCGAAGGGGAGGAAAGCCAACACCATGAATGTCGTCCACGACCTGATCGTTCATCAGGTAAACCGCCTCGCCCATCAGTACCACCCCAGGTTCATGACCCCGGTCCAGAGCACCCGATGTTGCAACGAAGGGCATCGAAGCCCGCGTTGGATCATCGGTGGCGTACGTACCGACCATCAACAGCTTGCCCTTCACACGCCTCCAGGATCGCGGGCTTCCCCTCGACACTACACATGCCCAATAACCCGTGACGAGGTAGTCCCAGCCTGCCGACCCCCGCACATAACGGCACTTATGTTCCCCAAGACGGGCCGCTTATGGCGGGTTGGTGACGGGGTCTAGCCGCTGGCGAATCTCGGTATCCAGCGTGGTACTGACGCTTTGTAGTCGAGGTATTCGCTCCCGAATCGAGCTTCTAGGTATGCCTCTTCCCGACGGATTACTCCAAAGTGGAGCCAGAGGATCAACACCGGCAATCCAACGAGCGCCCAGGCGGCGTTCACGGTCAGGACAATCCCAAGGTAGATCAGCACAAGACCGACATACATCGGATTCCTAACCCGAGCATTGGAACCACTAGTCACTATCGCCGAGGTTGGTGCTGCGAACCTGTCGTCGGTGCCGACACGGTTGAACTCCATGATGGCACTCCGCGCGAATCCGAGCCCGAAAACGATGATGGGAATTCCGACAACGAACTGAACCCACCCTTCGGGGAAGATCAAGACCTTTGAGATACCGAAGTGGATGCCGAGACCTGCTCCAAGAATCAAGAGAGTGACGATGGGAGGCGGGATACCGAGCAAAGGTTTGACCGGCTGGTCACTGGCTGATGGTTCCGGCGTGTCCATTGTGCTGCCTATTCGTTGGGAGTCCCATCCGAAACTACACCTCGACCCACGCTTGATGCCTCCTGCCCCCGCACATAACGGCACTTATGGGCGGCTGATCAACCCTCATGATGCCTGTTGCGGCTGGTGGCCTCCGCACCTGTTGAGTCGCGTACGGTTGCGTCGAGCGTTCCGACGAGAGGCCGACCGGGGCACTTTGTTTTCTGATC
>CAXMOW010000119.1:0-705 GCA_964195235.1 uncultured Acidimicrobiia bacterium
GATACCGGGAAGGCCAGGAGATAGTCAACAAGTTGGTCTACGCCCAACCCGACAACGTTGAGGCAAAAGGGCTGCTGGCTGACATCTTTGAACAAATCGGCTATCAGCAGGAAAGTCCGAGTGTGAGGAACAGCTTCCTCGGAGCCGCCTTTGAGTTGAGGTCGGGTATACCCAGCGGCATCCCGCCTTCCACGGCATCCCCCGATCTGCTTCGGGCGTTCACAACTGAAATGCTGTTCGATTCCTTGGCGATACGAATGGACAGCCTCCAAGTAGAGGATGTCGCTTTCGTTGCGAACATCAGTCACCCCGACACCGGCGAGAAGCTAGTACTCGAACTCTCCAATGCCACCCTTACAACTCAACTCGGTTTCCACGCATCGCAGCCGACTTTCTCTGTCGCGATTGACCGCGCTGACTTCGATGCCCTAATTTCAGGACAGGTGACTCTTTCTGGTCTCGTCGCTCAGGCAAGGAGCACCGTCGAGGGCGACGCCAGCGGATTAGAGAGGCTCATAAGCGCCCTCATCGAGTTCAACCCTCTCTTTGAGATGATGCCCGGCACCGCCCAAGACCCCCGCCCATAACCGGCATTATGTGCGGCTGCGATTGAGGTGTGATTAGTCGCCCATAGGCTGCTGGGTCGTGGTGCAACGTCACGCCGAGCAGCCGCCCCAGTGTTGGTAATGCCCTCTTGGGGCGGCA
>CAXMOW010000119.1:784-1140 GCA_964195235.1 uncultured Acidimicrobiia bacterium
GCTACTCCTAGTAGTCGCCGGAACAGGAACTCGATGGGAGGAAGCCACCCGTGTTCCGGGTTTGCTGATCCTCGGAGTGCTTTTCGGTCTCTTCCCCGCAATCGCCGATCCGATCGCCGTGGCGATCACGGCCATCGCCGTGGTAGTCAGAATCCGGCTTGATCGATCCTCACACACCTGGGGTGCTCTGTCTCTTCTCGCGGTCGCGGCGATCATTGGGCGTCTCGGCGGTACAGGGCGGCCACTATGTGACCCAAACTCGATACTCCAGCCCCATGGTCTCTGGCATGTAGCCGCGGCCGCCGCCGTTGTCTGGTGGGCTACCGGCACCGATTTGTAAATCACCAGCCCATAAC
>CAXMOW010000120.1:0-505 GCA_964195235.1 uncultured Acidimicrobiia bacterium
TGCTCCGCCAAACGTGCCGGTGGCTGCGAGGTTGCGCCAAGCATCCTGGTCGAGCCGGAACACCCGCACCAAAGTAGAGGCGCCCGCGGTCAGGGTTGCCATACCCGTCCCTCCGGGAAGAAGGTCGCAAAGTCGCCAGGAAAGACCGTGAACCCGGGGAGGGAGTCGAGGATCTCGTCGGCGAGTGGTCCCTTCCGACCCAGCCCACGCACCGGGTCCCAAACCGAGCCGGTGCGGATGTCGACGAGCAGCCCATTGCGCACCTCGAGCTGCACGACCTCGGTGTCGAGTCGTCGCGACAGAACGCTCCATTGCTGTGGGTTGGCCGGATCGCTGACTACGGCGATCTCGACGCCAGCGACCACGTCGTTGATCACGCCGATTCGCTGCAGATCCGGGACCGGATAGGCGGCGGCATCGGTGCCGAAGTCGACAACGATCAGCATTTCATCGAGGTCGAAGCCGGTCACACCGGCCTCGACGTCGAGAGCCAGGGTCTCTGGGT
>CAXMOW010000120.1:515-752 GCA_964195235.1 uncultured Acidimicrobiia bacterium
CCTCCCAGGTGGTAAAGGACACGGGGAACTGTTCGAGCACTGCCCCCTTGCGCGGGCCGGCGATCGCTTCACCGAGTGGCTGACTCCAGATGCTGCCGGTGTCGTGATCCCACCAGGTCATCGCGTTTCCCCACAGGGCGCCGTGCACGCCGAAAACCAGTGTCTGGCCGTCGAGCTCGCGGCGATGAACCATCGCCGTCCCGCAGAGCGGTCACCAGGTGACCAGGACCGGGATCC
>CAXMOW010000120.1:861-1106 GCA_964195235.1 uncultured Acidimicrobiia bacterium
TGACCTGGGTTCCGCCGGGCCAAGAGATGAGGCTCGCCGACGTGAACTCCGGGTCGTACACGGGCAGGATCGCGTCGCGCGGCAGCAGCTGGCGGAAGCCGTCCGGCAGCGGCTCGCCGGCCGTGACCGGGTTGTAGACGTCGCCGGGATCGGCCCGCACTCCCGCCGTCCCGGCGCCTGAACCAGCGGGCCAGAACGCCCAGATCGTCAGCGCGGCGAGCCCGAAGGCGCCGATCAAGGCCACG
>CAXMOW010000121.1:0-338 GCA_964195235.1 uncultured Acidimicrobiia bacterium
TATGACTTTTAGGCCATGTTTAAATTTCTGTCTTCACAATTTCAACAACTTAACTTCATATTACATGGCCTAAATGGTTTTACAAACCTAGCTCAACCGAATAACTTAAACGTCTTATTAGAGTCGTTTCCGGTCGTTTAGCAAATCCTTATTTAGAATCAGTCCCCATGTCTGAGTTCGAGGCAACTACGGACGTTCGTTCCATCCTAGGGTATGAACAATGGTTGGCCGCTAAACTTCTCAGTTCGGCCAAAACAGGACATTCAGCAAATACAAAAAGACCCCGCAATGCGAGGTCTCTTGGCAGTAATAGTATTTGAAAATAATGTTACAGCAAC
>CAXMOW010000121.1:479-726 GCA_964195235.1 uncultured Acidimicrobiia bacterium
GCAACTTGGTCAGTGATGCACCTGGATTCGATTTTCTTACGAACAAACGTTCGGTGGAGTGTCCGGCCATAGTCCTGAGAAACGAGGCTTAGGGCGTATCCTCAGCGGTCTGGTCGCCGCACATAATGCCGGTTATGTGCGGCTTGTGTTGCCCTTCGAACCAGCGGCTCGACCTATGCGCTCGCTCGAAAGAGCTGCCACTGATCAGGTACGCCCTTGAGCGCGTATGTGCCGTACGGCTCGAGGG
>CAXMOW010000121.1:742-1084 GCA_964195235.1 uncultured Acidimicrobiia bacterium
TTCCCCCGTGTGTAATCCAGCCCGCACTTCGATCCCCAGTGTGCGAACTGCCTCGCTGATCGAAAGCGCACATCGAATGGCTCTCGCCGGCGCGTCGAACGTAGCCAGGAAACCATCGCCTGTCCGCTTGATCTCTGTCCCGCGGAATCGAGCCAACTCGTCGCGCACGGCATTGTCATGTGCATGCAAAAGGTTTCGCCACCGGTCGTCCCCAACAGTTCCGGCTGTGATGGTCGAGTCGACGATGTCTGTGAAGAGAAGAGTGGCCAGAACACGATCGGCCACCGGCTCTGACTTTGTACCGGTCAGGAACTGCTCAATCTCGTCGATGATTCGGAGCGG
>CAXMOW010000122.1:0-277 GCA_964195235.1 uncultured Acidimicrobiia bacterium
ACGATGGGAACCCCTGGTGTTCGTGTCTACAGCGGGAACACCGTTGAGTCCGAACAATCTTCGACGGTGGTTCCGTCAGCTGTCCGACGAGGCCGAAATCGGCAAGGTGACACCCGCGGACATGCGCACTACTGCCACTTCGCTGATTTCCGAGGGGGGAATGTCCGCGGAGCGTTTGGCCGACATGTTGGGTCACAAAGACACTCGCATGGTGTTCAAGCATTACCGGCAGCCGGTGACGGAGTCGATCTCGACGTCGTCGGAATACTGGGACGCG
>CAXMOW010000122.1:418-1032 GCA_964195235.1 uncultured Acidimicrobiia bacterium
TTTCGTGTGGGTTTGGTGTAAACCACCAGGGTAGAGGCCCTTTTTACCAACACTCCTGTACTCCATTGGACAGTGGTGGGCACCTCTTCTACTGACTGGCAGTCAGGGGGTCAGGGGTTCGAATCCCCTCAGCTCCACTCACGAATCACCTGGTCAGCGGGGTTTTTCCTCTTCTTGGAAGTCGCCAGAGCACCGAAATTATTGGTCGTTTATTGGTCGAACCAGCGTGATACACCAACCCTCAGTCGAAAAGGGGTGATTCGTGACACATCTACCCACCCCTCGGTCTGGACTGGCCGTGTCGAGCGATGAGACGAGAAACGATGTAAACCCGATCCTTCGGACGCACGAAGAGTCCGCTGTGAGGCGGAGGGTTGGGCTAGATCATGGGGTGAGAGGACCTGTGGTGTGAAGATTGAGTATGAGTGAACTGATCGCCTTCACCCAGATCTCTCCTCCGGTTCGAATGCGCAATGAGCATTGGCAGCGAAGATTTTCAGAAGACTTCGCTCTGATAGAGAGGCTCCGTGAGTTCGCCGTTGAACCTTACGGAGCTGAGAGCTTGGTTAATGAGGTGTGCGAAGCGTTTGAGGTTCCGACGTCTGAGTTTGCTT
>CAXMOW010000123.1:0-1005 GCA_964195235.1 uncultured Acidimicrobiia bacterium
ACTCCGGCCATGGCCGCTTGGGTTGCGAATGTGGCCCCGTAACAACACATCGCTCCGTAGAAGCAGTAGGCCAGCGCGGCCCGCGCTCGACCCTGGCCCCCTAGAAACTCTGGAAAGTCGGCGTCGAAGGTGACAGATCCCATCGGAAATGGAACCTCGCCCGAAAACTGGACATCATCAGAGCCGACGTTCCAACCACCCTCGAGATGGACCGACATCAGAGCAGCACTCGGGTCCGTGACGACCTGATCGGCGGTGGCGGTGAGTCGTTCGACATTTACGTTGTGCATCCGTGGCTCCTTTTGCGACGTGGCGGCATCCGCGATCCAAATCGAACATACACAGCCAGAGAGCAACCAAGATGAGCATGCGGTGGGGTAGGCCTTAGAGTTCGTCTTCTATCCGCCCCCGTAGCTCAGGGGATAGAGCACCGGTCTCCGGAAT
Source organism: uncultured Acidimicrobiia bacterium (assembly GCA_964195235.1). Taxonomy (GTDB): domain Bacteria; phylum Actinomycetota; class Acidimicrobiia; order Spongiisociales; family ZC4RG35; genus CAXMPK01. Next base: position 445 of record CAXMOW010000123.1, read on the forward strand.
CGGGAGCGCAGGTTCGAGTCCTGCCGGGGGCGCCGGTTAAGAGAGGGGGAGGATTTCGGGTCCTCCCCCTCTTCTGATCTCTTCCGAATTTGGCGTCAACCTGCCGGGTGGGTGGACACCTCTCCGCATGCGACGACACCAAAGCCGTCGAAGTCGCTTGGCTGGGTCTCTGCCCGAATCGAGATGGTGTCGAACTCATCCAGACTCGCATATTCAGTCTGGATAACAACCAACGTCCCATTGCCGTCGGGATCTACAACCCAGAATCCAACCTCCATCTGGCCGTCGGTCAGCATGTTGCTGTTCTGACGGTTACCTGGGACGATCTGGAATCCCGGCGCAAGCTCTCCGCTCGGCTCACAGGCGAAGGGTCCACCGGGTACTGAACCGTTGTCGTAGATCAACGAGAAATAGAACTCATCCGGATCCATTCCAGTAGCCGACCCCTCAATCATGAGGGTTGGAACACCGGCAATCAACGTGTCCACGAACGTGATGTTGCCTTTGATGCCCGATTGGCTGACAGGGTGTAGCTTTGCCTTCCCGCTTGCATCGACTTCG
>CAXMOW010000124.1:0-262 GCA_964195235.1 uncultured Acidimicrobiia bacterium
TAGCCACCTATCGAGGTAGCGCATAACGGCACAATGCGCTAGCTACTGGCTGCCCTCTGGCTGTTGTGCCTGCATGATGTCGAAGACGTTGCCCTCGGGATCGGTGCAGGTGTTCCATACGAAGTCCTGCCACTTGTGCCGGTCCCCTACACCGCCACCGAGTGAGCGGACCCGCTCGAGAGCCGCATCGAGATCGTCCACGACGAAATCCAAGTGCACCCGGTTCTTGCCAGCCTTCTCTTCGGGCACTCGCTGGAGCCAG
>CAXMOW010000124.1:307-988 GCA_964195235.1 uncultured Acidimicrobiia bacterium
AACCCGATCTTCGGTCCAGCGCGGGGTGGTCACCATGGATGCACGCACACTGCGCAGGCGAGCCGTCTACATTTGAGTTGCCCCAACCCTGCGAGGACACCGTGGCCGAACTCCCCACCGGAACCGTCACCTTCCTCTTCACCGACATCGAAGGCAGCTCGTCGCGCTGGGACAACGACTCGGCGGCCATGGCAGACGCCCTCTCCGCCCACAACGCCATCCTCGACGCCGCCATCGACGCCAACGGCGGAGCGGTGGTCCCCAGCAGCGCCGCCGCCATCTCCGCCGCGGTTGAGGCCCAACGGGAGCTCGCCGCCACCGATTGGGCAGCGGTTGGAGAACCCCTGTTGATACGGATCGGCATCCATACCGCCACCGTGGAGCTGGCCGACGGTGATTACCTCGGCCCCGACGTCAACCGCGCTGCCCGCATCGAGGCGGCCGGCCACGGCGGGCAGGTACTGGTGTCGGCGTCGGCGCGCGAGCTTGCCGCCGCCGCCCTCGGCTCCGATTTGGAGTTGGTCGATCTGGGGCGCCACGAGCTGCGCGGACTGACCCGCCCCGAGCAGATCTACCAGGTCGCCGCCCCCGGCCTGGAACGCACCTTCCCGCCACTGCGCACCGGCGAGGCAGGTACCGTGCGCAGCCTCCCCGCCTACCACACCACCTTCGTCGGCCGCG
>CAXMOW010000125.1:0-308 GCA_964195235.1 uncultured Acidimicrobiia bacterium
CGCGGCGCTGTTGAACTTCGTCAACGGTTCGATCGGCTGGGACCAGTTGATTGACACCGACGGCGACACGTTCGGCGACACGGCCTTCTCGGACGTGATCGCTACCGTCGAGTCGGTGCGCGCCAACCCGGCCTCGACCGACGCGGAGCTGGAGGCCCAAAAGGATCTGCTTGAACAAATCAACCTCGGACTTGCCTGAAAGGGGCGAGATGAAGGGAGGGGGTCCCGGCTACAACCGGGGCCCCACCCAAACTGGTTTTTCATTCGTTTCCACACCCTTCAACCCGGACGAGGTCAACCGGCATTAT
>CAXMOW010000125.1:367-616 GCA_964195235.1 uncultured Acidimicrobiia bacterium
CAGCAGACAACTCTGTAACAGTCAGGTTTCGTAACACATTTAGGGGTCGAGGCGTCATCTAGCGGTTGACGTTATTGGGTGCCGGCGGTAACTGGCAGTCAGGGGGTCAGGGGTTCAAATCCCCTCAGCTCCACCAACGAACCCGCTGCGTCGAAGCTAATTTTCCTCGTTGTGGTAACCGTGGGCCAACCGACTTTCTTGGTGTTTTCTTGGTCGAACGCGGTATGTCAAGAAGGCCACGATTGCAGC
>CAXMOW010000125.1:662-974 GCA_964195235.1 uncultured Acidimicrobiia bacterium
GAGGTGGTTTCATGTTCGGGCAGCGTGAGTTCGAAATTGGTGCGACCGGCGCGGCGCTGATAGGTGAGATCTCCGTCCATGATTCGAGCCAGATGGCGAGCAACGTAGAGTCCTAGTCCCACAGCCTGGGTCACACCCGCCCGATCGTGAGCCCTATAGAACGGTTCGAAGATGTTCACTCGATCCGCGTCCTCAATTCCGGACCCGTTATCGCTGACCGCCACTGTTGCTTTGTTGTTCTCGCTGCTTATGAGAATCTCGATATGGTCGCCTCCGTATCGAAGTGCGTTGTTGACGAGGATGCGAAGGATT
>CAXMOW010000126.1:0-951 GCA_964195235.1 uncultured Acidimicrobiia bacterium
TTCCTAACAGCGATGCTGGTATTTGCTCTTCATGTCAGCGGAGACGACGCGATCGCCGGCGGAGTTGCTCGCCTACTCGCGACCTTGGTCGGTGCTGGTATCGCCTTCACCGCCATCTTCGTCACAACCAGAACCCAGGACACAGTCCGAAGTTGACCCCCGACCTTCAAGTCTGATGCGGCCTCGTCCCCAAAGATCGTGCAGACAAGCCTCATCCGCAAGGCCGCACATAACGGCACTTATGGGCGGTCTGGTTCTGCGTCCCGATGCAAACCTTCTGCAAACGCGCCAGCAGACACTCCCGGATACTCAAGGGCACTGGCGGAGATGTTGTGTCTGGAATTTCTCAACTCGGGGTTACAGAACGACACAGGAGGACACCAGCGGATACGTGTTGCATTGGTCTCATAACCCGAAGGTCGCGGGTTCAAATCCCGCCCCCGCTACGAAGAAAACCCCAGGCATTACCTGGGGTTTCACTTTTGGGAACTTCGATCTCAAAATTCGCCGATTCAGCCTTCAATCCCTGAGGGGTGGACCGATGGACTAGAACCCGTCGAGGCTGGATTCGTCTGGTCCGAACGGTGAACTGTGAGCAGAACCCGAGCTCGGCGTCGACGACGTTGCGCTCGAGGAACACGTAGGTGGCTTCGGTGGCGACGAACAACGCTTGCAAGGCACGCTGAATCCGGTCTTCGCCGGCGCTGGCGAGCAGCGGCTCGAGCAGCAACGGGGGAGCAATGAACCGGGCCTCGTGATCCAGGTCCTCGGCGACCACGGGTTCGTTCGACAATATGGGATACCCCGCGTTGGAGTTGCGGTCGCCTGGGACAGTCCTCTCCCCGACCTGGATATGGTCGTCCCAGCCGCTACCGGCGACCAGTACGAGCGGTTCGTCGGAAGTCGGCTGGTGCACGATTTGGCATATTCAGCGTCGAGAACCTCTCGCAG
>CAXMOW010000127.1:0-269 GCA_964195235.1 uncultured Acidimicrobiia bacterium
CCGGTGCGCCTGTACCCGGGTGTCGAGACGCCTATCAAGAACAAGGGACCCGCGGAGATCGACTACGTCGTGGTGCGGGAGAACACCGGGGGCGTGTACACGGGCACCGGTGGCGTCTCGCTCAAGGGGACGCCGAACGAGGTAGCCATTCAATCGATGGTCTACAACCGGCACCAGGTGGAACGCTGCCTGCGCTGGGCTTTCGAGTACGCGCGCCGTCACGGCCGCAAGGCCCGGGGCGTGGGCGACAAGAACACTCTGGCTCTGGG
>CAXMOW010000127.1:311-949 GCA_964195235.1 uncultured Acidimicrobiia bacterium
CACGAGATCGGCGAGAAGGACTATCCGGAGATCCACCGAGACTACTACCACGTCGACGCATGCTGTATGTGGATGGTCAAGAGCCCGGAGTGGTTCGACGTGCTCGTCACCGGCAACATGTTCGGGGACATCATCACCGACCTGGGCGCCATCACCCAGGGTGGCATGGGCCTGGCCGCCGGCGGCAACATCAACCCCACGGGTGTGAGCATGTTCGAACCCATCGGGGGCTCGGCTCCCAAGTACACCGGCCAGGGCGTCATCAACCCCCTGGCGGCGGTGTGCGCCGGCCAGATGTTGCTCGAGAACGTGGGTGAGCAGCAGGCCTCCGACGCCGTCGAGGATGCCGTCAAGCTCGTCACCGGCACCAAGCTGAAGAGCATGTCCGCCGGGAGGATGGGCTACTCCACGAGCGAGGTGGGCGACCTGGTGGCCGAGACCGTGGCGAAGGGCTGAGGACCCTCTTCAGCTCCCTCTCGACCCGCGAGATGACCGACGAGGTGATCCGGCGGATCGAAGCCGGCTGAGGCTCAGCGAGTGGCGACGGAGCTCACGACTGCTCGGCTGTTGCCTGTTCGTAGCCCTTGACGGTGAAGTAGATCGCGTTGTCGAAGAAGCGGCCGACCAGCAGGTTCAGC
>CAXMOW010000128.1:0-526 GCA_964195235.1 uncultured Acidimicrobiia bacterium
GGGGCACTCAGGGGGGCAAGGGAGGCAAGGGCCTGAAAGGTCCTGTAAGACACAGAAAGGTGTCAGGGAGGCCCGTCCTGACGGGCTTTCCGGCCTTTCGGCCCGTCGCGACGGGTTGTGGGCGTTGACGGACTCGAACCGCCGACCCCTGCCTTGTAAGGGCAGTGCTCTAGCCAACTGAGCTAAACGCCCGGAGCGGCGGAGATGGTACCAAGCGCCCTGGTAACACCGATTTTAGTCAACACCTATGCGACTATTTTGCGGAGGGGCTTGCGTGGGGCCAACAAGATTCGTTCGTCTTGGATAATGGATAATCGCCTGAAATAGCGCAGGAAAGTGCACGATTTGTGCACTGTTTGAGCATTCGTCTAGTGCCGACTGTTGCAGGCGTCCTGATGGTGATGCGGGCGCCGCGAGCGTGCACATAAGTGCCGTTATGTGAGGGTTCGTTGCGGTCTCGTAACGTCTGTTTGTGAGACTTTGAGGTGAAGGGAGTCGTCTGATTAGACACTTTGCCTTGGTTACT
>CAXMOW010000128.1:536-947 GCA_964195235.1 uncultured Acidimicrobiia bacterium
CGAGGGAGTCGCCCTAAGGAATTCGTGGGGAGCTAACTGACGGGTTCGACGTCTCGGCCGCAGTGTTTGCAGACGACCGCTGCCTTCTTGATGTCCTCGGCACAGAACGGGCATTGACGTATATCGGTTGTCACGACTGTCGAACGTGGTTTCTCGTTTGAAATATCGAGTTGTCCGACCGTCCCCGACTTCTTTGTTTCCGCTTGCGACACAGCCATCGCCATTGCGACCACCCAACCGATGAACGTCCAACCGAGAAAAAGGTTTATGACGAACACCGAGTTCTTGTTTGATGTGTTTCGGCTCGCCGCAACCATTGAGGGATGAAATAAACCAACCCGACGACCCCAACAAGCAGGATCCCGGGAATTGCATCAGCTCTGGCTCCAAATAGCTCAAAGGAGATCATCA
>CAXMOW010000129.1:0-903 GCA_964195235.1 uncultured Acidimicrobiia bacterium
CCTGGGAGAGCGGTAAAGAGCGCGAAATCACTCCATCACGCCTGGTCGTGGCGGTCGCGATCGGTGCCAACTAGCCGCCCATATCGAAGCCTCTTTGTGTCAAGGGGAGTGTTTTTGGGCGCGGTGGTGTGTCTCGGCTCGCGCCGAGTTGGTGATGCGTAGGCTTGGGGACGGGTCCGGGGTGACTGATCCGAAGAGCCGGTGTTCAGGATGTGAGGCCGGCCACGCTGGATTACAGAGACGTTCCTGGGTGTCCCCCGGCCCTAACTGGTGGCGGCTTGTTGTTGGTCGGTGACGAGGCGTCGGTAGACGGCGTCGGAGATGTGTCAACGCGCGGAGGGCTTCCTTTTTCGATTTACCTTCAGCGGGTTTCTTGTCGTAGTAGACCCTCCCCGGGGTTGGGAAACGGATCTGGGTGACGGCGGCCATGTGGATGGCATGGTTCAGTCTCCGGTTCCCTCGTAGTGACAGCCGGTGTCGCTTGTTGCCGCCGGAGGACACTTCGATCGGTGCGGTGCCGTTGTAGGCGGCGTAACGATCCGAAGTGGCGAACCTGGTCGGGTCGCCGGTGTAGCCGATGAGGAACGCGGCGACGATAGGGCCCACCCCGTAGATGTCGGTCACCGTCGTCTCCGATACGGCTACTGCGTGTCGGATCAGGGTCTTGTTGGTGGTGATGTCCCGGTCGAGTCTCCGGATGTCACCCAGGTGCGCTTTGGCTCCTCGACGTCGTTGCTCCCCGACGGGGTCAAGGCTGCGCATCCCTTGGAGCATCCGGCTGGCGGCTTTGGCGGACAGTCGTCGCTGGATCCCGCCTGGTTTCAACAGCATCAGTGCCGCATGGAGCCGGCATACCGCCTGGGTCCGCAGCGAGGTGAGCTCGAGATGGCGTTTCGCCAACAT
>CAXMOW010000130.1:0-614 GCA_964195235.1 uncultured Acidimicrobiia bacterium
CGACGGTCATGCCGAGTTCTTCTGCGAGATCGATTGCCAGTGATGACGCCGCCGAGATCCCGGCGATGATCGGGATGCCGGCGACTGCGGCCTTCTGCACGATCTCGAATGACACCCGCCCCGAAACGAAGAGCAGCAAATCGCTCATCGGCCACACGGTGTGTGACATGGCGCCGATCACCTTGTCGACGGCGTTGTGCCTTCCGATGTCCTCGCGCAACCCGGTCATCGTGCCGTCTGATCGAAACAGCGCCGCGGCGTGCAAGCCTCCCGTGGCGTCGAAGCCGGGCTGAGCCTGCCGCATAGCGGTGGCAAACGATGCAAAGGCGGCGCCCTCGATCTGAGGGCCAGGTGCCGGTGCTGCTGCCGCGATCCGCACCGCATCGATCGACGCCTTGCCACACACGCCGCACGACGATGTTGCGTAGAGGTTGCGCTTGAATTGCTCGGGATCGACCTCCACCCCTGGAACGAACTCGAGGGAATAGCGAGCATCCTCTCCGTCGTCACCGATCATGACGACTCCGCTCAGCTCATGTGGGTGGATTGCGATCCCCTCGGTGAGGGCAAAACCGGTTATCAGCTCGACATCGTCCCCGGGTGTGCGCATGAGG
>CAXMOW010000130.1:624-898 GCA_964195235.1 uncultured Acidimicrobiia bacterium
CGAATCTCCATCGGTGCTTCCCTGGCCACCGGGTCGTCCACGACAGCAGTTCCTTCAGCATCGAATCGTTCGACCCGGCGGCTTGTGTAATGGTCGCTCACGGTGTCGCGGTGTCGAGAGAGGACTTGACGACCTGGGCAAAGCCGACGACCTCATCGGATGGCCGGCCACGCCCGAGGACGGTCTCCAGGGTTTCGGCTGCCCCCGTTACGTCGCCGAGCGCGCCTTGTGCCCTGGCCCGATAGGCGAGGGTGAGTGCCGACACGTCGTCGGT
>CAXMOW010000131.1:0-385 GCA_964195235.1 uncultured Acidimicrobiia bacterium
CCTCGCCGAAGGTCTGGTAGGCCACCAGGCCTTCCCCGGTGTCGGCGTAGCGGGTCTCGGGCGGGTTGCGCAGCAGGCTCATGGCAGACCGCTCACGGCGTACAGCTGCCAATCCCCCGGGACTCCCTTGAGCTCGTGGGAGCCCCGGTGGTCGAACTCGATGCCGGACCCGGCGACGAGGTCCTTAACCGTGCTCGACACCATCACGCCGCTTCCGTGCTCGGCGTCGATGACCCTCGCCGCGATGTGCACGGCCAGTCCACCGATTCCTTCGCCGGTCATCTCTATCTCTCCGGTATGGAGACCGGCTCTGATGTCGATGCCCAGCTCGGGCATAACATGCTGCAGCTCAGCGGCACACGTCACCGCCCGGGTAGGACCGTCG
>CAXMOW010000131.1:395-895 GCA_964195235.1 uncultured Acidimicrobiia bacterium
CCCCCGATGTGTCCCGTTCGGTGCCGCGGTATCGCTGGAGATACTCGCGGGTGAGTTGGTCATGTCGGCCAAGGATGCTCAGCCATTGCTGGTCGCCGAGCCGGGCGAGATGACCGGTGGAGTCGACGATGTCGGTGAACATCACCGTCGCCAGCGTCCGGTCGGAAATCGGACGCGGCCGCACTCCGGTGAGGAATTCCTCGATCTCATCGAGCACCGGCCCCGGGTCGGCGGCGAAGAACGGCGAGGTGTCGGCGCCGGGGAGCTCAACCAGCTTGGCGTTGGGGATGTGCTCTGCGAGGTACCGGCTGTGTTCCGGCCGGTGGTAGGTCGCATCGGCCCGGGCGACGACGAGGGTCGGGACGCTGATGTTGCCGAGAACGTCGCGTAGGTCGATCTGCGAATACCAGCGAAATGCCATGTCGGCCACGCTTGGGGGGACCGCCAGGCGCTGATAGTGCGCGAGCCATTGCTTGAGTTGATCGTCATGGGCGTGGCTT
>CAXMOW010000132.1:0-292 GCA_964195235.1 uncultured Acidimicrobiia bacterium
AGACCGACCACAGCCACCGATGCCAACAAGAGCAGCGTCGATCCTGACGTCGACCGTCCGAAGACGCTGAAGGTGTCGAAAAACCATTTGGTGCCGGAGGCTCCGTCATAGGAGACGGTTCCGATGGCGACTATCACGAAGAAGGCGAGACCGGGCCACTGGGGGATGACGGTGAGAGCTCGAAGCCATCCCCGCCAGATCAATCTTCCGTCTTCGCGTCGACCCACCGGTGAAATCGCCGATATGAGTCGGTTGTATGGGGTGAACACGTCAAATGCGGCGAGTCCGGTCT
>CAXMOW010000132.1:357-867 GCA_964195235.1 uncultured Acidimicrobiia bacterium
GGGCGCTCTGTCTTACCTATACGGAGGGTCCTTGCGAGGGTGCGCCACGGGTTCAAATCGGTGTACCAGTCTCCGATCACCGCACCAGCGAAGGGCACCACCAACCAGAACACGACCCAGACCATGACCGGGGCGATGGTGGGTCTGGCGGGGTCGGTCTCCAGACCGAACAATGGTGGGATCAACTGGGCAATCACCAGCAAGAGTGCGACAACACCGACCGATGCGGCGATCCGTCCTCGAAACGTGGTTCCGGCCACATCAAAGAAAGGACAACAAAGCTGACGACGAGCACAACCGCCGCAGTGACGACAAAATACGAGACCGGAACCGGAAGGTCGAGACGACCTCCGATGCCGTGTGCCGAAGCGACCGAAGGGAAGGCGACGGTCAGTCCAAGCGTGGCGCTCGCTGTGAAGACAGACCGCTTGGTCACGGGGCAACCTCGATGAGGAATAGCCGGACGTGAGTGTCTTCAAGCTCGACCTCAAAAATCCCCAGTGCATCAGC
>CAXMOW010000133.1:0-232 GCA_964195235.1 uncultured Acidimicrobiia bacterium
AACAGGGTGCCCCACAGCACCGAGAAGGCGATGCCGACGAGGATGAGGTTGTTGAACAGGAACGCGGCCTCCCGGCTCACCATCGATTCGAGTTCGACCTCGGCCTCGAGCCGGTCCCACCGGGTGTAGAGGAGGGTAAACGACAGCACGCCGGCAAGCACCAGGAAGGCGAGGAAGTAGTACCCCACCGGGGACTGGGTGAAGCTGTGTACGCTGGCGATGACGCCTGATC
>CAXMOW010000133.1:314-571 GCA_964195235.1 uncultured Acidimicrobiia bacterium
GCCGGTGGTGAGCATCAGGTTCCAGCGCTTGAGCATCCCGCGCTTCTCCTGGATCATCACCGAATGGAGAAACGCCGTCATGGTGAGCCACGGCAGAATACTGGCGTTCTCGACCGGATCCCAGGCCCAGTAGCCGCCCCAGCCCAGTTCCACGTAGGCCCACCACATCCCCAGCACCACCCCGGCCGAGAGAAACAGCCAGCTCAGCAGCGTCCACTTGCGGATGGCCTGGATCCAGCCCGTGTCGAGCTTGCCAG
>CAXMOW010000133.1:624-864 GCA_964195235.1 uncultured Acidimicrobiia bacterium
ACCGTGATGAAGAAGAACACCACGATCGACGTTATGCCGGCCACCCAGGGGAGGAGGTCGGCATGGCGCCGCGAGGTCATGAACTGCGCCAGGGCCGAGAACAGGGACAGGACCACGGCCCACAACAGCAGCGACCCCTTCTGCCCCGCCCAGAAGGCGGAAAAGACGAAATAGCCCGGCAGCGTCCGCGAGGTGTAGGACGCCACGTATTCGATATTGAAGTCGTGGGTGACCAAGCCG
>CAXMOW010000134.1:0-822 GCA_964195235.1 uncultured Acidimicrobiia bacterium
CGCTCGTAGCTCAATTGGATAGAGTGCCTGACTACGGATCAGGAGGTTGGGGGTTCAAGTCCTCCCGGGCGCGCAAGTAAAAGTTCCTAATTAGCTGGATTTTGTCTCTGTATCGCCTCTGCGGATAGTCAAAACGGTGTCGTTAGGTCACAGAATGGTCACAGAACCAGACGAACAGGTGTGCGAGCGACCGCACCACGACCCGACCCATCATTGACGGATCTAGCCGCACATAAGTGCCGTTATGTGCGGCTTAGATCGCCGCGAATCTCGGCGACGGCGAGGTATCTATTGCCAGTGAAGCGGGTGGAGGTCGTGAATACCGTCGAGGCCTTTGAGTTGGGCGCGGATCGCCACGTCAAAGTCGAATTCCTTCAGACCGACGATGTCGGTGGTGGTCGCAGAGACCAGTATTTGCCTGCCTGTGGCCGCGGCAGCGATTCGGGCAGCTTTGTTGACGGTCATTCCGATAATGTCGCCTTCATTCGAGATCAGGTCGCCGGTGTGCATTCCAATTCTCAAAACGAGGCCACCGTCCCCTGTATCGAGAAGCCTCTGCACCCCGATTGCACCTCGTAGGGCTGCAGTCGCCGAAGGAAACAGGTACATACCCCCATCACCGAGCGTCTTTACCTGCTTTCCCCCCTGTTCTTCGACAATCGTTTTGACCGATTGGAAATGTCCCGAAATCGTTTCGGACCATCTTCTGTCTCCCATTTCTTTTGACAGCGTCGTCGAGTCCACCAAATCTGTGAACATCACCGTTCCCGTGATGAGGCCGAATTGGCCTATGGCCCCGTAGGCAGCCTCCTCATCAACCGA
>CAXMOW010000135.1:0-481 GCA_964195235.1 uncultured Acidimicrobiia bacterium
CTGACTGGCCCGATCTTGCCGGTAGTGAATCCGCCGATGATGACTACGAGTCCCAGAACCGCTGGGTAGATCATCCAAAATGTTCCAGAAGCCGCAATAGCCGACACCGTGATCAGCGCTGTCGCTAACCCACGGTTGTCCTTTCGGATTTTGAGGCCAACCAGTAGCAGGAGGCCCGGCAAGAAGCCGACGACGATGGCCCATCCGAACTGGTTGTCGCTGCCGAACAGCGATCTCCCACCATCGATTGTCCATTTGCTTCTGATCCATGATTGCCTCCAAGCCGCCGTCAACTCTTCTATAAAAACAGACGAACGAGCACTCGGGTTGGGTGACAGAACGATGCAATGACCACTTGATCTCGCAGCACTTATGTACGCCGTAACCAAGGTTGGCGGCCGTCCCCAGCATTCCAAGAGTGGTTTGGGGTAGGTTCGGATGTCCGAGGGTGGAGATGTGAAAGTCTGTACTGCCCTGAAAC
>CAXMOW010000135.1:538-797 GCA_964195235.1 uncultured Acidimicrobiia bacterium
AGTATGACGAGGCGCTTGCTGCGCTCGAACCCGTAATGGACGAGATCAAAGCCTTTCCTGGATTGAAGTCCTGAGTGAATGTCGGTAACCGGGAGACGGGACAAGGAACCGCCATGGCGGTGTTCGACTCTCTGGACGCACTTGAAGAAGTGACGGATCAGGTCAACCAGATTCTGGCTGGTTTCGGCGCTTATTTCTCAGGACCGCCGACTGTGGACATCGGCGAAGTGGTTGCTCACATCGACAACTCCTGACCCAG
>CAXMOW010000136.1:0-781 GCA_964195235.1 uncultured Acidimicrobiia bacterium
TAGAGAGATGGGGTCCGATGAAGGTCATGCGATTGTTCGCCTTGATAGCGGCGTTGACACTGATTTCTGCTGCATGCAGTACCGACTCGGTTGACGACCCAACCAATGTTGAAGACGATGGTGGCGGGGACGGTGAAACAGCCGATACGGCAGTGACTCCCCCCGACTCGATACCCGACCTGCCCGATTCGATACCGGACCTGCCCGGACTGAGCGGCGAGTGCGAGGCGCTTGTCGGATTCTTCCTCGGTATCACCCAGCTAATCATTGGCGATGTGGCCAATGGTTCATCGCTTATCGACTCGTCAAAAAGTGAGCTGCCCGGCTCACTCAAGGACGATGTCGATCTAGTCGCTGAGGCAGCCGATGCCTACCGGGCTGTGTTCCAAGAGTTGAAGGTCGATTTCAGCGACCCCGCGTCACTAGCCAACCTGACACCGGCGCAGCTAGAGCAGATGAACCAAGCCTCCGAAAGACTATCTGCACCCGAAGTCGAGGAGGCCCTCGACAACATCGAAGCGTACGGTCTTGACGCATGCGACAACTTCATCCGGTGATCTTGCCGAATGCTGACTGGCGATAAGCCGTCATGGCTCTAGCCAAGGGCTGTGAAATGCTGCTGCCAGAGTAAAAGGCTCCCGAGACGCACATAACGGCACTTATGGGCGGCTGATCCCGGCGTCACGAACCGTACATAATGCCGGTTATGTGCGGCTGTCATGAAACCTTGCCGACGGGCTCTCCAATAGTGGGTTGTGGCTACCTAGACCCCATTAGCCCC
>CAXMOW010000137.1:0-756 GCA_964195235.1 uncultured Acidimicrobiia bacterium
ACCACTTCTGCTGAAACTCAGCAACAGTGCCATCGGCGATCATCTCGTTGATCACCACGTCAATGGCATCACGCTTTCCCTCATTACCTGCCTGGAAAGTGAACGACAACGGATGCGCCAGAATGATCGGACCAGCAACACTCAGGTCCTCGTTCTGCACGGCGGCATAACCGGCCAGCAGCGAATCGGCAACCAACAGGTCAACCCTTCCCTGACGTAGACCGGCAGTCGCTTCGGCAGCACCCTGGAAACCGAGATACTCGGCGTAGCCAAGCTCAGCCTCATTATCGAGGATGAACTTCTCCTGTGAACTGCCCTGAATCCCACCGATGATCAGACCGGTCACATTGGCGAACCCAGCCGTGTCCTCATTCTCAGTCAGAACCTGGGCAACGATCCCAGTCGAAGTCATCGGACGTGAGAACACGAACCCAGCTTCCTGACGTGCCTCATTGGGCCAGATCCCGGAGTCTGCAATGTCATACAAACCCGAAGCCAATCCTTCCATCTCGGCGACAAAGTCCACCGTGGGAAACTCCACCTCCAAACCAAGACGATCCGCAACCTCACGGGCCAGATCAATCGAATAACCCTCGTTGTCGCCGGTGTCCGCGTTGATCAAGGTGTACGGCGGGAAGTTCCCCGTCGTCACCACCAACAACTTCCCATCCTCAACCAAACCAGGGACATCAGACGAAGCTGCAGCTTGCGTCGTCACCGGTTCGACTTCACCCGTTGTGGTTGTTGCATCGCCAT
>CAXMOW010000138.1:0-750 GCA_964195235.1 uncultured Acidimicrobiia bacterium
GCGGTGGCAGTCGCATATCTGGCGGCGATAGTCATCGTCCCCAGTGAATCCGGCCTGCCACTTCAAGCATCCGTCGCTCTCGTAGCAGCAGCGACAACATTGATGGTCGGCGCCGGAGCCTCTTACGTCTTCAAGAGCCTGGGCTCCTTGCAACGGGAGGTCGACCCTTTGAGGAAGACTTCGCCACGACATGTCGTGGTCGAATTGTTGGTCGTGACTATGGCAATCTTCGCCATCTTCGTCCTGCGTCGCAGGGGGTTCGATGATGAAGGCGGCTCATTCGATCTTCTCATTGCGGCCGGCCCGGCTCTCCTTGCAATTGCCGTAGCGATTCTCACTCTTCGTATATATCCACTGCTGGTCTGGCCCGTCGCATGGGTCGGAGCCAGGCTCAAGGGCATCGTGACCTTCGTGGGATTCAAGAGAATCCTTCAACTCGCTCCGACCGCCCGTCTGCCAGTGACAGTGATCCTTTTGGCAGCGGCGATGGCCGTCTTCGCTTCTGTGGTGCAGACATCGATCACCGATGGGCAAGTTGCGTCGACTTGGCAAACCGTCGGTGCGGCGCACCGTGTTACGACCAGAACGCCCGGTCTAGCGCTTCCATCTCTCGACCTCGACGTAGCAACCGTTCAACAGACCGCGGAGGCAGTGAAGTACGCCAGGGCCACCGTGGTCAACGCACCACCGGATTCTCCCCGAATCGCCGACTTGATCGCAATCGATGGACCTGCCTATGTCGCGGTGACT
>CAXMOW010000139.1:0-743 GCA_964195235.1 uncultured Acidimicrobiia bacterium
TCTTGTTGCATCTGGGTGACGACGTCATTGCGACGATTGAGGGTTCGCTCAGGGAAGCGACGCGGGTTGTAGAAAGAAGGGTTGCGAACGAGTACGGCTAGGGCGGCGGCCTCGTCGATTGTCAGATCGCTGAGGTCTGCGTTGTAAAACTCCCTAGCGGCGGTCTGTACGCCGTACGCGCCAGACCCGAAGTACACCGAATTCATATAGAACTCGAGAATCCTCTCTTTGGGGAATCGACGTTCCAATTCGGCAGCCACAAACGCCTCATTGACCTTGCGTCGAATCGTCAACTCATTGCCAACAAACGCGTTCTTGACAACCTGCTGGGTAATAGTTGAACCACCACGGGTTGTGTCGTAGATCACGTTGTCGATGGCCGCAGAAGCAATTGCCGAGAAGTCGACACCTTCATGATCGAAATATCCAGAATCTTCAGCCGCCAAAATCGCGTGGACCACAACCTCAGGTACTTCTTCATAAGGGATCGGCTCGGAGTTCCTACCGTCGTGAAGCTCGGCGAGGACCTCACCAGAATCGGCGTAGATGCGGCTCACACGGCTGAGGTCGGGGAGCGTCAACTCCATCGAACCGGTGTCTGGCACCCATTGCTCTTCTAGTTCTTCGAAAGTGCCGTAGGCCGAACTAGCCCCCAGGAACGCGAAGAGACCGACCCAACCCGAAAGGAGAAGGGACATTGAGAGGAGGGTGGCCAGCGCGCCGAACCAGCGGCCGCGCCGTTC
>CAXMOW010000140.1:0-739 GCA_964195235.1 uncultured Acidimicrobiia bacterium
GGGATGGGTCACACCTGGTTGGGTGGACAAGCTCTTATTAGGTCACACGGTCCGCCAAAGGGTGGGTGGGGTCGACAGGTCATTATCAGGACAGAGGTGTTTGCCTCGTCAGCCGGTTGATTGGGTCAGACCCCACCCAAGATGTCAGACGGTTAAATGTTTGAACGTTTGGCGGGCCACGTATCGTTTTAGGCAGCGCATGATCTCTGGGGTGGATAGGCCTTCAGCGCGTCGTTTCGCCACGTAGGTCCGGGTCTTCTCATCTGATGACATGCGGGTGAGGACGATTCGGTGGAGGGCGGCTTGACGGTCTCCTCCCCGGTTCAACCGGTGTCTGGTGGTCTTGCCTGATGAGGCTGGGATGGGTGTGACTCCGCAGAGGTGAGCCCACGACTGTTCGTTGTGGAGCCGGTCTGGGTTATCTCCGGCGGTCACGAGCAGTGAGGCGGCAGTGTCGACACCGATTCCGTAGAGGTCGAGGAGAGATGGGGCAGTGTCCTCGATAAGAGCCGCAAGCATCCGGTCCACGGTTTTGATCTCACTGTTGAGAGCCTTGATCCGTCTCGCCAGGTTCCTGATGACCAGATTGGTTCGATATGTGATCGGGTCAGTGCCCTCACGTGGCCGCATGTTTGCTGCTTCTGTGACCAGTCCTCTCTTATACCGGTCTTTGAACCGGACTCGGATCGACTCTGGGGCCGTGAACACCAGATGACGGAGCTGGTTGAGTGTTTGGATT
>CAXMOW010000141.1:0-717 GCA_964195235.1 uncultured Acidimicrobiia bacterium
CGTGCCAAGCAATCGCAAACTCTTCCGCGACGTGCGCTTGACCGGTTCGTCGCCTTCGCGCATTAGCGCGCGAATGGCCGTCGGCGCCGTGTAACAGATGTTGACGTTGTGCTTGTCGCAGACTTCCCAGAATCGTGACGCAGTCGGGTAGTTAGGCACGCCCTCGAACATGAGCGTGACGGCGCCATTGGCAAGCGGACCGTAGACGATGTAGCTATGACCGGTGACCCAGCCAACATCAGCGGTACACCAGTAGATATCACCTGCGTGGTAATCAAACACGTATTCGTGAGTCAGCGATGCATAAACGAGGTAACCGCCGGTCGTGTGCAATACGCCCTTGGGTTTGCCCGTCGACCCCGACGTATACAGGATGAACAGCGGATCTTCGGCGCCCATCTCTTCGCACGGGCAGTCGGCGTCGACCTCCGTCTCAAGCTCGTGCAACCACGCATCGCGACCCTCAACCCAGTGGATCTCGTTGCCCGTATTGCGGACAACCAGCACTTTGTCCAGCGTGGTTACATCAGCGTGCTCCGCGGCCGCATCGACATTCGCCTTGAGTGGGATTGATTTGCCACCGCGGACACCTTCGTCCGCCGTAATCACGATATTCGATTCACAGTCGTGAATTCGGCCTGCCAGGGCCTCGGGCGAAAACCCGCCGAAAACGACGGAATGTACGGCGCCGATCCTGGCGCAGGCCAGCATCGCCAC
>CAXMOW010000142.1:0-285 GCA_964195235.1 uncultured Acidimicrobiia bacterium
CGATGGCAACGCCAACGGGAGCTTCACGACCGTTGGGCTTCAGAATGGCTTCAGGGGCGTCTCTGAAGGCCATGCAATCAGACCCAGGAAAGCCGGAACCGCTGCGGTGCATGGGGTTTCCTTCGTAGCGGGGGCGGGATTTGAACCCGCGACCTTCGGGTTATGAGTTGCTTCCGGGGGGTGCTGGTTGGTTCTCGTTGGTACCCAATAATGCTCACCACCAGGGGTTTCGCGGATTCGGCGTGATGGCCGATGCCTGTGGATAACACCCCGTGACGCCCCGTC
>CAXMOW010000142.1:295-711 GCA_964195235.1 uncultured Acidimicrobiia bacterium
GGCGGCTCGCCACCTCGACGTGGAGAGAGCCTTCGCCAGATATCGTTTCCGATAGCCGACAGAAGAGAAGACCATGTCTGCCCGTAGCAACGCGTGTATTGAGCGTTGCGAACGGTGATCAGCAGACGGAGCAATCGGGTGCCCGACTCGAACACCCGCAGCTGGCCGGGCGAGGCGAGCCTCCCGCACAGGACGACAAGGTTCAGATCCCTGACCACCGCTCCCTTCTCTCGCTAGGCAAGTTCAGTCTGATTTGACTCCGGCTCGAATGCGGTCACATCGACGGAGAAGGGAGCACACCCGGGCCGTTGCCGCAACGAAGCCGCCTACGCCCGGCTCGCCGGTGCCTCCCCCATCCCGGTCACCTCCGGCCAAACCCAGCAACGTCACCGACTCAACCGGCGCGGAGACCGGCA
>CAXMOW010000143.1:0-241 GCA_964195235.1 uncultured Acidimicrobiia bacterium
CCTTGTGGCGCTCGTATTGGGTGGAGAATGCGGACGCCTGAACAGGGGTTTCGCGCAAGTCTGCAGATAATTCGCAACGAGGGGGTCAGGGGTTCAAATCCCCTCAGCTCCACAACAAAACCCCAGGTCAGTTACCTCTAATTGAGAGGGCTTTCGACTCTTGTCGAGGCTTGTCCATCCCTTGTCCATCGGCTTCTGCCTAGCCGATCCCTTGGATTAGGACGTTACCCTCCGTCGCTTG
>CAXMOW010000143.1:251-703 GCA_964195235.1 uncultured Acidimicrobiia bacterium
CCCGGCAGACGTTGCCGCCCTTTCAGCGGTTGCCGCTAGCGAGTCTGGGTGGCTCGCTGAAATCGGGTGTCGCGTCAGCTGCGCCAGAATCGTCGTCTCTTATCCACGCTGCATAGACCTCGGCAGTGACCCTGGGATTGCCATGACCTAGTCGTGATGACACTTCAGTGAGCGGGCGGCCCTCTTCAAGAAGTTGAGTGGCATGAAGATGGCGAACCTGGTGTGGAGTCACACCGGGATGGCCAGCTGCGAGAGTTGCCGGGCGCCAGTATCGGGAAGAGAATCGGCGCGGAGGAAGCGGCAGACCTTTGGGCGAAGGGAAGACCATTTCGCTCGAGCTGCTTCTGAGATGCGGAGCAAAGATCTCTACGTACCAACCCGGAAGGGTTATCACCCGTGACCTTCGCGTCTTCGTCAATCCGAGGGTGCCGTCGTCATGAAGGGTCTTCGAG
>CAXMOW010000144.1:0-273 GCA_964195235.1 uncultured Acidimicrobiia bacterium
CGCGTTCGAAGGCGCCTACGGCGTCTTCGCCAACACCAACTCGCATGCGGCGCCCGACACCGACGAGATCGCCCAGGGCACCGCCGCGGTTGAGGCGGCCAAGGCTGCCGGTGTGGACCACTTCATCTGGTCGACCCTGCCCAACGTCGAGAAGATCTCGCGTGGGAAGTACACCGTTGCACACTTCACCAACAAGGCAACGGTGGACAAGGTCGTCGAGGACGCAGGCTTCCGCTTGTTCACCTTTGTCGAGCCATCGTTCTATTACCAGAA
>CAXMOW010000144.1:328-695 GCA_964195235.1 uncultured Acidimicrobiia bacterium
CGAGTTGGGGAATCTGGTGGCCGGCGCCTTCGCCAACCCGGACGCCGCCGGCCAGGGCCAGCACCTCTCCCTGGCGGGGGATCTGGTGAGCTGGAACGACCTCGTTGCCACGCTGAACAGCCAGGGTCACGACCTGGCATTTGTCGAGGCAAAGGAAGATCCCTGGGGGATGAGTGACATGTTCGGGTACTTCGCCGAGTACACGTACTTCGGCCCCGATGCGGAGAGCAAGATTGCTGCCGCTGAGAAGGTAACGACCAAGCCGTTTACCGATTTCGCAACGTGGTCAAGGCAAAACATGCCGGTCCCGGGTTGAATACGCGGAGCTTTCAAGGCCGCAGATCAAACGACCGACAATCAACCGATG
>CAXMOW010000145.1:0-300 GCA_964195235.1 uncultured Acidimicrobiia bacterium
TTACCGGCCCGAAGTAGTCACCGTCTCTCCTCTCCGTTTCGCCGGCATGAACTCCCATTCTGACTCGGATGGGTTCCGCTGAGCCCCAGTCCTCGGCTGCCAGGGTTCGCTGAGCGGCGATCGACGCTGCTATCGCCCCGGAGGGCGAGTCGAAGATGGCAATAGCTCCATCGCCAGTTGTCTTGAGGACGGAGCCTTCTGCCCCAGCAATCGCATCGCTGACAATTGCATCGTGTCTCGCCAGCGACAATGCCATTTCATTCGGATGCTCCTCCCAAAGACGTGTGCTCGACTCGATGT
>CAXMOW010000145.1:310-694 GCA_964195235.1 uncultured Acidimicrobiia bacterium
CGAAAGTGGAGCATGATTTCTCCGTCGTGAGAAACACCGCAAGGCAACGTAAATTGACCCGCACACAACGGCACTTATGTACCCCTGTCCCAGGGCGTCATGGACCGCACATAATGCCGGTTATGGGCGGCCCTCGAGCGATAGGTCTAGCCCTAGATGTCCCTCGATCGGACATCGTTGAGGCTCAGTCGGAGGGCCGTCAGGGCGTTGCCGCCGAGTTTTTGGACCCTCCATCGAGAGCAGAGTGGAACTGTTACGAAGGGTCGCGGCGGGGTAAACCCCCGCCGCGACACAATCCCTCTTTTTGCTACAGGCAGTTCTGCCAGTTGCCTTGGTTGAATGCGAAGTTGGTTAGCCAGACACCAGGTTCGATCTCGGTTAGAC
>CAXMOW010000146.1:0-241 GCA_964195235.1 uncultured Acidimicrobiia bacterium
ATCACGCTGGTTCCGTGAAACCCCTGGTAGCGGGCACTATTGAGAACCAATGCGAATCAACCACCACCCCCCGGAAGGAACTCATAACCCGAAGGTCGCGGGTTCAAATCCCGCCCCCGCTACGAACGAAAACCCTTGCGTAGGGGGGTTTTCGGCTATCTGGGGTTCCTGCTCTTGCTCCGACAGATGGCTCCATCGCGCGAGCCGTCGATGCAGACTGTCGGCAGCCACGCGTCAAGGC
>CAXMOW010000146.1:330-690 GCA_964195235.1 uncultured Acidimicrobiia bacterium
ATAACGGCACTTATGTGTGGCTGATCACGGTGTCGCGAATCGCACATAATGCCGGTTATGGGCGGGGGGCTATGGGAGAGTTCCCACCGTTGTTTGCTCGTCAGTCTTTTCAGGTCGAGACACTAGGTCGGGCTATTTGGCGAATCAGGTATGCAATCTCGCCGGGGTCGGAGGTCGCTTGAAGATCGGATTTGGATGGGTTCGCTTTGGTGAGTGCCTTTTCGTAGTGAACCTTCTCCCAGGCGTCTCTAGCCAGGTCAAGGTCTCGGCGTAGCAGGGAGCTGGACATCAGTAGTTGGGCGGCTGGTGCTGTCTGATGTGTTCCAAGGGATAGATGCCCGCCAATGTCAGCAGCTTCGG
>CAXMOW010000147.1:0-285 GCA_964195235.1 uncultured Acidimicrobiia bacterium
GGCCCATATCGGAGGCCGAGGAGAGCTAAACCCGATGCAGTTCGTGCTCGCCGCGTTTGCGGCGTGCGATGTTGATCTGGTCGCGATGCACGCCACCATGATGGGGATCGAAGTACGCGATCTCAGGGTCGAGGCCTCAGGGCACTTCAACGTTCAGTCGTTCATGGGGGTTGAGAACACACCTGGCTCGGGATACGACGAGATCGCTTACCGAGTGCTCCTCGACGCACCCGACGCTACGTCTGAACAGCTCGCCTACCTAGCCGAGAGATGCGAGCGGTCCCC
>CAXMOW010000147.1:430-683 GCA_964195235.1 uncultured Acidimicrobiia bacterium
GCAAGGAGCGTCAAGATGACTCTCGAATTCGCTCCCACGACCTCCTGAGAATCGAAACACCCCCTCAGTGACTCGCCGCCCGTGACCGAAAATGTGGGCGCCCTGGAATGCCGGGTAGCGCATATGTGCCGATATGGGCGGCCTATAGAGGCGTGTTCCGTCCTCTCTAGTCGTGACCAAGCACGACTCGACGAGTCGCCCATCGACCGTCTCGCGTCCGGTCACATCTCGACGAGTCCGAGCTGTTGCATCA
>CAXMOW010000148.1:0-679 GCA_964195235.1 uncultured Acidimicrobiia bacterium
CACCACGTTCACCCTCTACCCGGGTACCCATTCGGTGTCGCTGATGGTCAACGGGAACATTCTGGCAAGCACGACCTTTGAGCTCGTCGCGTGATCGCCGGGGATAGTGTGCAATGAATGCCTTCTGACATCGCTGAAGCCAGGGAAGTGGAAATCGAGACCAGCGACGACGGTCG
This sequence comes from uncultured Acidimicrobiia bacterium, assembly GCA_964195235.1. GTDB lineage: Bacteria > Actinomycetota > Acidimicrobiia > Spongiisociales > ZC4RG35 > CAXMPK01. The sequence goes on from CAXMOW010000148.1 coordinate 177, forward strand.
CACCTATCGCACGATCATCTGGGTTGTTGCCGACGGAGACGACATCTTTGTTCGGTCCGTGCGTGGCGATTCGGGGAAGTGGTATTCGCGGGCAGTGGCCAACCCGGACGTTGCCCTTGTACATGGCGAGCAACAAGCGAGATTTGTAGCCGTAGCTGCTGTGGACGACGAGTCGGTGAAGAGAGCGTCGGACGGGTTCATTCGAAAGTACCCGGCAGGTCGCTCGGTAGATGCGATGGTCGACCCCGACGTACTCCACACCACGATGAGGCTCGACCCGGTCTGACCGGGAAAGATGAGCGGATTCCGACCGTATCCGGTCGGTACTACCTGAGGTTTGCGTGGTTAGGTCAGGGCGGTGAGCATTTGGTGACGCCAGCTCTCAGTGGCGTCGACCCGGTTGAAGGTGTAGATGTGGAATCCGTGGATGTTGGCCACCGGGTCGGCCATTTCCGAGGCGAGATCGACCAGCAGCTGGTCAGGCCCATACCCACCCGGTCGCA
>CAXMOW010000149.1:0-252 GCA_964195235.1 uncultured Acidimicrobiia bacterium
AGGCGCCGCCAAACGCGCATTCACAGCATGGATTAGACCAGCCACCCCATGGTTGGCCCCCCTTTGGAACCATTGCAGCCACAATCTGGTGGGCACTCCAATAAGCCAGCAGTACCCGCCGCCCATATCGGCACATATGCGCTACCCAGGATGATCAGGTTGGGCTGCTCATATTGCCGGAGGTGGCCGGACCCCGATACGTGGCCGGGAGTAGGCGCCCCTACCCACCAGGGCGACTGGTGCCCAGTAGGC
>CAXMOW010000149.1:378-679 GCA_964195235.1 uncultured Acidimicrobiia bacterium
TTCGCACCATCGTTTCGCACGGCGACGGGCCCCTTCGGGGACTTCGTCGCGTAGGCTCATTGTGGGCACTGTGTCGTGTCTCCGGTAGGCGCACGCGGCATCTGACCGACTTCGAGGCGTTTGTTCAGCTTCTTCGAGGGCTGTCGATGAAACGCGGCATGTTTACACCTCGATTTGACTCGCCCAACTCGCCGACGATCCTCCTCAACGGGCCACTAGGGATAGGGGCCAGTCGGTCCTTGGATCGCCTTGACGAGAAGTAACCGACATCAAACGGAAATGCAGCCAATGCGGTGCGCAT
>CAXMOW010000150.1:0-673 GCA_964195235.1 uncultured Acidimicrobiia bacterium
CAGGAAAGATCTTCTGTCTTGTCGAAGCCGACAACGCCGAGTCTGCAAACGCCGTCCACAGAGAAGCGCATGGGTTGGTTGCTGATGCGATCTACCCCGTCAGCGAACACAGCTGACGACTAGCGCGCCAAACAACAAACCCAACGGCCAGAGGAGGCCCAAACATGTTACGCAAACTAGTGATCCTTGGATCAATCGCAGCCCTATTCGTTCTGGCAGCAGCTCCGGCTTTCGGCCTGAGCGTCAACACGGGGCCAGGCCATGGAGATGACACACAAACGCCAAAGGAAGTTCTCTCCGTTGGCGACGCCAGCGCTGGAGAATCGAACCCGGCCCACGGCCCGCTCTGTGGCGTCACCGGTGGCCCTGCTGATTGCCCTAACGGGGTGCAAAAAGACAACCCAGGAAAACCCGGAGCCGGCCCAATACCCCACCCGACCAACCTCCTTGGAGTCAACACTGGTGCCTGGAATGCAGTCTTCGGTCCCGGGGGAATGAGCAACGACAACTCTGCAATCTGTGGAATCGTCAATACCGACCCCCCCGGAGACTTCGACCCCGAAAACAACTGTGACGTCTAAGTAACACTCACAGCTGACACGACTCAGACGAGTCAGAGAGAAGGCCCCTCACACCGGGGGGTCTTCTCTCCTGCACGCACAACAAGCATTCC
>CAXMOW010000151.1:0-330 GCA_964195235.1 uncultured Acidimicrobiia bacterium
TGTACTACAAGATGGTTCAGATCAGCGACTCGAAGATGACCCAACCCCGGTGAGATGTGGAGCCGGACAGCCTCCTCATAACCCCCAAGGGTTCGACGGGCTAGATGACCAACCTCATACTGGGACCGGACCAGGCCCAACCAATCCGTCAGGTAGTCAGCGACCCTGATTCGCCCCATGTTCAAATTCGACGACGATGATCGCTCAGCGTGAAAAGCCTTCAACGCCTCCACACCATCCGACTCAGACGGAAATGTCCCCAAGCTGATCCTTCGACGGACTCCCCTCCTCTCATCGAATAGAGTGGCCGACGACGCAGCCCACCGCCCA
>CAXMOW010000151.1:395-670 GCA_964195235.1 uncultured Acidimicrobiia bacterium
TCTCTCCTTCTATTGGAGCGAAGAAGCCGCCATCGGTTGCAGAACGGTTGCAGAATCGCAACCGTCGGACCGGTGAATCAACCAACTGACTTACGAACTACCTGGTCAACACCCCGCCCCCGTAGCTCAGGGGATAGAGCACCGGTCTCCGGAATCGGGAGCGCGCCGCTTCGCTTTCAAGAGGATCGAGTCCTGCCGGCGGCGCGGTCGGCCAACCCGGCCCTATGGCCAGTCGACAGCCCAAATGTGCTCTTGTCGGTCGAGGCCTTTCGGCG
>CAXMOW010000152.1:0-257 GCA_964195235.1 uncultured Acidimicrobiia bacterium
ATGCCGGCCTCGTTCATCCCAATCTGACCGAGACAGCCCGCCGTCGTCTGCACGACGGCGGCCGGACCCCTGATCGGGTCAAGCTTGAGCATCAGCACGTACTGCCCCGCAGATGCGTGCATGTCCCAAGTCTGGGCGAACACGCCGCTCGCCGGGTCGAGGACAGCGGTGCAATCGTCTTCGACGAGTGCCACCCCGGTTTGGGCGCGGATGACGTCCACAAGATCGGTGAAGCCACCGAGGACGACCGCCTCCGC
>CAXMOW010000152.1:350-666 GCA_964195235.1 uncultured Acidimicrobiia bacterium
TGCCCTATGGAATGGAAGCGTGCTCCCGGCAAGGTCGAGAATCGTCTCCCGTTCCGCAGCGTGGCCGGCCCAGGTCGGATCACCTGACAGACCAATGCGATCGTCCAGATAGGCCCTGATCATGTCGGCGCACTCGAGCCCATGAGTGCGGCCGAAATCGGTTGGATCTCCATAGATCTCAAGTACGCGTAACGGGCCGCTGTGCATGCCCCAACGGTACCGCCAGGGAACCGTTTCGCCCCGCTGTCGCGTCGAATCGACAAGCCGCAAGGCGATAGCGAGGAGAAAACAATGAGAAAGCTGACAGTATTGATGG
>CAXMOW010000153.1:0-259 GCA_964195235.1 uncultured Acidimicrobiia bacterium
GACCCATGGCTGACGGGACTGTCCCGAGCGCCGGTGGCGGCTGGTCGCGATTCCTCTTGACGATCGACGACCTCGAGGCGGAAGTGGAGCGTCTTACGGGACTCGGTGTCGAGTTCAGGAACGACATCGTCGAGAACCAGGGACGGAAACAGATCCTGTGTTCTGACCCATCAGGAAACGTCATCGAACTATTCCAGAATCCGCCAGACACCGGAGACACCCACACGTAGGTGCGCCCGAGTGCTCCGCCGCGGGCCGC
>CAXMOW010000153.1:385-658 GCA_964195235.1 uncultured Acidimicrobiia bacterium
GCCTCTTGGCAGGCGTGTAAACGACCCGAACCGCGCCCGTATCTGGTTGCCGTGATGGTCGTTGAATTCGACGGTGATCTTGTACGAGACTGGCTGCCCGTCAGGATGTACCTCCTTGATCGCCACGACTTCCGCGGTGGTCGGAATGCCGACCTCCAGGATTCGGCGGGTACGTCTGGCTGCGAGTTTCTGGCCGGCAACAATGAGGAAGAGCAGGGCGATGATGAAGAAGCAGAAGAGCCCAAGGACCTGGCTGATCGTCACGGCTTCACC
>CAXMOW010000154.1:0-656 GCA_964195235.1 uncultured Acidimicrobiia bacterium
GGGTTGGAGTCGTCGGATTCGGCGAGATCGCGTGCCGCGTCGATCTCACCCATCACCCTCGCCGCCAACTCTTCCCCCGCCGCCGTAACTCCAAGAATCTCCGCGACCTGGCTGATCTTGGTCTCCACACCGTCGAGGGTGGTCTGTGTCTCCAGGATCACCACTGGAATCCCCGCGCCTCGTAGTTGTTCGATCACCTCCGGTGGCCCCACCTGTTGGTCTCCGACGACCAGAGTCGGGCTAAAACGAAGTACGGCCTCCGCTGCAAGCATTTGGGCGAAGCCCACTGTGTCGCCTTGATCGTTCAGAGCCGCGGCCTCAGGGGGATAGGTGGTCGTCACATCTACGCCCACCACGTTCTGACCGAGACCGAGTTCGAAGATGATCTCGGTCAAATCGCCGTTGAGAGACACGATGTCGCTGATCGTCGTTTCGACCCCGTCGGCGCCGACGAAAACTCTGTCGTCGGGGATAGAAGTTGTCGTCGTCTCCACGCTGGTGGTGGTTGTCTCCGGTTGGGTAGTCGTTGTCCTCGCGGCGGTGGTCGATGTGGCGCCGGTCTCGGCGGACTCGATTGGACTACATGCTGCAACAACCATGACGGTTATCACCGCGAGCGCGATCGCGGATTTCTTTTGTGTCACGGTTTCACCTCA
>CAXMOW010000155.1:0-653 GCA_964195235.1 uncultured Acidimicrobiia bacterium
TACTGGGCGATGGCATCGGCGGTCTCGGCGTCGAGTTCGCCGTTGAGAGCAACTACACCGCCGAATGCGGAGATCGGATCGCACGCCCACGCTTTCGCGAACGCATCGGCCATCGATCTACCCGTTGCGGCGCCACAGGCGTTCATGTGCTTGAGGATCGCAACCGAGGTGTTTGCCAGATCGTTTGAAAGCCTCCATGCAGCGTCGGCATCTGCGTAGTTGTTGAACGACATCTCCTTGCCCTGGATCTGCTCGCCGACCTTCCACCATCCTGCAGTGCCTGTGCGGGCGTAGAGCGCTGCCGCCTGGTGCGGGTTCTCGCCATACCTGAGGGGGGCGTCTTTGCCCCACTGGTGCCCCCTTTTGCCACGGCCTCGGAGACTTCCTGGTAGCGGTCCGGCGAAACCACGGTGGCGACCCATGCATGGTTCTTTGCGGCGGCCCTGATGAGCGTGGGCCCACCGATGTCGATGTTCTCGATCACCTCGGCCGGTTCGGCACCTCGTTCAACGGTCGCCTCGAACGGATACAGGTTCGACACAACCAGTTGGAACGTCTGGATCCCGAGATCGTTGAGGTCGGAGAGATGATCATCCTTGTCGAGGTCCGCGAGTATCCCTCCGTGGATCCGTGGGTGGAGGGTCTTCACCCTG
>CAXMOW010000156.1:0-652 GCA_964195235.1 uncultured Acidimicrobiia bacterium
ATGCCGGCTTCTCGCCGGCCGTGGTAACGGGCAAGCCCCTCCACCTCTTCGGCTCCGAAGGACGCGAAGAGGCGACGGGTCGCGGGGTCATGTATGCCCTCGAAGAGGCCTTGCGCGATCGCGGCGAGAATCTGTCTGGGACCACCGTGGCGCTCCAGGGCTTCGGCAACGTGGGCAGTCACGCCGTGCGCCTGATCGCCGAGCGAGGCGGAAAGATCGTGGCCGTGGCGGATCACCTGGGCGGCGTGTCGAACGAGGCCGGCCTCGACGTAACGGCTCTCGTAGCCTGGGCGACCGAGCACCGAAGCGTGGCCGGCTTCGCTGGTGGAGAGGCATTCGAGGGCCCCGAGATCATCGCCTGGCCAGCAGACGTGCTGATCCCGGCCGCCCTCGAAGACGCAATCGACGCGAAGCACGCAAAGATCGTTGTCGAAGCCGCAAACGCACCCACCACACCGGAGGCGGACGCCATCCTCCATGACAAAGACGTACTGATCGTCCCGGACATCCTCGCCAACGCCGGCGGTGTGACCGTGAGCTATTTCGAGTGGGCCCAGAACATCCAGCAATTCCGCTGGGAGCTCGATCGTGTGAACACCGAGCTCGAGAAATACGTGCGTCGCGCCTACGGAAGCGTCCGCGAGGTTGCCGC
>CAXMOW010000157.1:0-260 GCA_964195235.1 uncultured Acidimicrobiia bacterium
CACCGGGGCAACTTGACCACCACGTAATCGATCGTAGGCTCGAAGCTCGCAGGAGTGGTGCGGGTGATGTCGTTCTCGATCTCGTCCAGACGATAGCCGAGTGCAACTTTCGCAGCGATCTTGGCGATCGGGAAGCCGGTCGCCTTGGAGGCTAATGCGGAGCTGCGAGAGACACGCGGGTTCATCTCGATGATCACCATGCGTCCCGACGAAGGCTCGACGGCGAACTGGATGTTGCTCCCACCCGTTTCCACGCCAAC
>CAXMOW010000157.1:358-649 GCA_964195235.1 uncultured Acidimicrobiia bacterium
GCTCCACGAACTCGTCCAGGTTGTAAGCGACTCCTCCGCCCGCCCCACCCAACGTGAAGGAAGGCCGTATGATCGCGGGGTAACCTAACTCTTCGACGACCGCGACCGCTTCTTCGACGCTCCCCGCGTAACCGCTCCGCGGAACGTCGAGACCCGCCGCGGTCATGGCTCGCTTGAACAGTTGCCGATCTTCGGCGAGCTTCACCGCTTCGAGATTGGCTCCGATGAGGCGGACACCGTAACGATCGAGAGCACCCGAATCGGCGAGCTCCACGGCAAGATTGAGCCCGG
>CAXMOW010000158.1:0-649 GCA_964195235.1 uncultured Acidimicrobiia bacterium
CTGGCCGGGGACCCCCCGGCCCCGTTCAACGCGTCCAAACACCCCGACTTGACACAAAGAGGCTTCGTTATGTGCGGGCGGATCAGCGGGTTTCGACTATCGCCTCTATTTCGACAGGGATACCCATCGGCAGCGAGGTGACTCCTACTGCTGATCTTGCATGCTTGCCGATATCACCAAAGACTTCAGCGAGGAGATCGGAGCAGCCGTTGATCACCCCAGGATGGTCAACAAAATCAGGAGTGCAGTTGACCATTCCCAACAATTTGATCACCCGGCTCACCTGGTCAAGTGAGCCGAGATGATTCCGCAAGGTGGCAATAAGACCTAGCCCGGTGATCCGAGCGGCCTCAGCGGCCTCTTCAACACCTATATCAGTGCCCACCTTGCCCACAATCCACGTGCCGTCAGCACGCAGAGGCCCATGACCCGACGTGTACACAACGTTGCCGGTTCTAGCGAACGTGACATAAGAGGCGATTGGTTCAGGCGGCGACGGCAGTTCTAGCCCAAGCTCTTCAATACGTTCCTCGGCCGACACGGCTTACCTCCTCACGGTCGCAAGTGAACGTAGCCAACGCAGCCGAACATAAGTGCCGTTATGTGCGCCAGGTCGGTGGCCCAGGGTTGGTCCTTACTAAACGGCCGG
>CAXMOW010000159.1:0-235 GCA_964195235.1 uncultured Acidimicrobiia bacterium
TCTGGCCCTCTTCACCCGTACCTACCGTGATCAGGGCCGTACCACCCGTGATGCCTGTCGCCGGCGAGACGCCCGTATTGACCGATGGGGCTGTGATGATCTCACCGTCGAGGACGATGGCGATCTGACGACGTGGATCGCCAACAGGAAATGCGGCGGCTTCTGCGGTTATTTGTGCGAAGCGCACTCCACCTTCCCCGGTCAGGTCGAGAGTGACCGCCCAACCCGGGTCGTT
>CAXMOW010000159.1:363-648 GCA_964195235.1 uncultured Acidimicrobiia bacterium
GCTCCAGGCCTCGGCATGGATGTCGTCGTCAATCGTGAGTCCCGTCTCATTGTCGATGCCGGGCGTGTTGGTCCCCGCCATGGGTCCAATCGAGCCGGGAACAGAGAGCAGGACAGGCCGGAACGAGAGAAGACCGGTGGAACCAACGGCCTCGATGGCCCGCGCCTCGTCTTCGACCCCTGGTAGTTGGACCACCACCGTGTTTTCACCGGAGATAGCGATTTCAGGCTCCTGGACAGCCCCGATTCCTTCGATCCGAAGGTTCATCACTGCGATGGCATCCTC
>CAXMOW010000160.1:0-640 GCA_964195235.1 uncultured Acidimicrobiia bacterium
AGTTTCAGCCTTGTCTATGCCCGGGAGGAGCCGAAGCAGGCTGAGTGACCTGGGGCTTTGCTTGAGCCTGCGGATAATTCGCAACGAGGGGGTCAGGGGTTCAAATCCCCTCAGCTCCACTCCCTAAATGGACCATCTTGACTCGTAGGGGTGCCTATGAGGGTGCCTATACCCGCGTGGAATCCTGACAAAAGGCACGACTCCGGTGCTAGTAGCCCACCAATCCGCCGCTCGGCTTCCAGAGTTCGGCTGACGTTTGCGCCATCGCCTCGGCAAGTTTCTTACGGTCGATGTTCGGTCTGGCAGATGTAGTGACGAGTCGGTGTGCGGCCAGTGCAAGGGAGATGACGCGGTCGTCGTGGGCTGAACTGTCGTGGTCGATGCGGTAGCTCGATGGTGCGGTTTCGACGAGTTTGACGTTGACGAGTTCGTCGATGAGGTCAGGGTCGTCGGGTAGGGCAACCTGATGGTCACGCAAGAGTCGGTGCAGGGTGATGGCGAGTCGTCCCACAGATTGAGCGGAGAAGGGGAATTCTTGGATGCGGACACGCCGGTTGCGGAGGTTCTGAGTCAGGTGTGCGGCTTGCCACGGGTCACAGACCACGGTTGCACGGGAGTAAGCGCGGACCGTTTCATAAAT
>CAXMOW010000161.1:0-236 GCA_964195235.1 uncultured Acidimicrobiia bacterium
AGGACCTCCTCGGGTGCCGGAGCGGCGGCAATCGTCGACCTATCGTCATCCGGCAGCGCCGAAGTGGGGCGACGCTGTTTCTTGCGGATTTCGTCCAAGAAGGCGTTGCGGGTGATGCGCCACAGCCAGCCTTCGAACGAGCCCGGGGTGTATGTGCGCAAGCCCTTCCGGACCCGTAGCAGGACCTCCTGAGTGAGGTCGGATGAGTCATCCGGATTGCCAGTGAGGCGATAGGC
>CAXMOW010000161.1:367-628 GCA_964195235.1 uncultured Acidimicrobiia bacterium
TTAACGGCGCTATGGCCGAAATGAGTTCCCCGAAAGCTGGACCGCTGATGCTACGAGCGGCATGCCCGGGCACTCTCCTGGTGGTCCGTCGCACAAATAAACACCGCATCTCGGGCGCTACTTCCATGACAGACCACTAGTTGTCGGATGAGGCCGAAGCATCGTCCTCGTCCTCGTCTTCACCCTCATCGAGGCCCTTGCGGAATTCTTTGGCAGACGAGCCCAGGCTCTTGGCAATGCCGGGGATTCGCGACGCCCCGA
>CAXMOW010000162.1:0-268 GCA_964195235.1 uncultured Acidimicrobiia bacterium
CCGGCTGCGGCCCGCCGAGGCCGTGCGCCACACATAGGAGCCCAACCCGAGATAGCGCCCCGCAAGCGCCCGAAGGGCGCGCGCAGCGAGGCCCCGCCCGGGGAACCCTCGCGGGAGCCGAGCGAAGTCAAACGAACTAGGGAGAGCGATGGCGATCCTCGAAGCGATCGGAGTGACCAAGATCTACGAGACGCGCGGCGTCGAGACGCCGGCGTTGCGTGGCGTGGACCTCACGATCGGGGAGGGCGAGTTCACGGCGCTGTCGGGA
>CAXMOW010000162.1:380-626 GCA_964195235.1 uncultured Acidimicrobiia bacterium
GCGCCCTCGATGCGCCGACCGCCGGTGAGGTCCACCTCGACGGAGAGCACCTCGCGGGGCTGGGTCCGTCGCAGCTCTCCGATCTGCGCCTGCGCAAGCTCGGGTTCGTGTTCCAGGCCTACAACCTGATCCCGGTGCTGACCGCGGGCGAGAACATCGAGTTCGTGATGGAGCTCCAGGGCGTGCCCGCGGGCGAGCGGCGCGAGCGGGCGGAGGAGCTGCTGCGGGACGTCGAGCTCGACGGCC
>CAXMOW010000163.1:0-620 GCA_964195235.1 uncultured Acidimicrobiia bacterium
TGCGTTGCCGCAGTCACCGCAACTTTTCAAACAGCTGTTGATGATCGGCGGCGTCGAGCGGTATTACCAAGTGGCGAAGTGTTACCGGGACGAAGATTTCCGCGCCGATCGGCAGGTGGAATTCACCCAGCTCGACTTCGAAGGATCGTTCTGGGGTCAGGACGACGTGCTCGATGTCCTCGAACGCATCGTCGTGCGCGTCGTCTCGGATCTGCGAGGCACAACGATCGACACCCCGATCCCTCGCATGACACATGCCGATGCTTTGGAGCGGTACGGGAGCGACAAACCGGACATCCGTTTCGGTATGGAGATCACGAACCTCTCCGAGGTCTTCGCCGCGACCGAGTTCAAGGCGTTCTCAGGCGTTCTCTTGAGTGGCGGATCCGTCAGGGGCATCAACGCAGGCGCACTAGGGCTGGCCCGTTCCGGGCTTGATGCGCTTGTCACCAGTGCAATCGAGGCCGGCGCCAAGGGATTGGTGTGGATGGTGGTCGAGGAGGACGGATCCCTCCGGTCTCCCGTTGCGAAGTTCCTGGCAGCCGATGAGCGCGAAAGTATCAAGGCGGAGCTCGGAGCGGAGCCCGGCGACACGTTGTTGATCGTCGCTGACACCAACA
>CAXMOW010000164.1:0-260 GCA_964195235.1 uncultured Acidimicrobiia bacterium
GGCTGGGATCGTCCACGCCTAGTTGTGCCAAGCCTCATATTGGGGGCCGAGTGGGGTGAAACGAGTGAGCAATCCCTGTCCGGATACCAGTATTTACGCGGGCTGGAAGAGTTCGATTACGTTGCCGGAAGGGTCCTCGCAGAGCGTCTGCTTGCGTCCGGCGTTTTCCTCGATGTCGTTTCTGAAGGTCACGCCGTCGCTCTTGAGCTTTGAAGCCAGGGCCTCAACGTCGTCAACAATCAATGCAAACCTGGACCAGC
>CAXMOW010000164.1:348-612 GCA_964195235.1 uncultured Acidimicrobiia bacterium
GTGCCATTTCCTGGCTCCTTCGTGGTGGAGTGGGTCCACGTAGCTTCGGTGATTTCAACTCATTCACATGCCGTGCAGGGGACAGCGGCCTCCCATGACGAACATCTGGGAACAGTAGTGCCGACATGTGCCTCCCACCACGATGCCTCGGCTTGGATGGAACCACAGCGCCGAGATCGGCTACGAGCTCATGCGAGACCCGTGGTGTCGTGGCCATGCTCGGGTTTGGATTTCGTGAGATGGCCCTGAACCGAGTCGAGGCAG
>CAXMOW010000165.1:0-268 GCA_964195235.1 uncultured Acidimicrobiia bacterium
ATGGTCGTCGGCCACGCCCATCCGCTGGTCGCAGCAGCCATCGCCGATACCGCGGCGAAGGGGACTCACTTCGCGGCGCCCAATGCGAGTGCCGTTCGCGTGGCCCGCGAGCTTTCTCGCCGCTTCCGGCTCCCCAAGGTCCGATTCTCCAACTCGGGGACCGAGGCAACCCTCGACGCCATCCGTCTGGCCAGGGCCCTCACCGGCAAAGAGGCACTGGTCAAGATCGAGGGCTCATATCACGGCCACCACGACGCCGTCATGGTCT
>CAXMOW010000165.1:328-612 GCA_964195235.1 uncultured Acidimicrobiia bacterium
CGTGTCGGTACCGCAGTCGGCAGGGATACCGAGGGCGCTGTTGGACCTGACGGTTGTCGTGCCATTCAACGACCCGGAGGCGCTCGACGAAGCCCTCTCGGCCAACCGAGATGTCGGCACCATGATCATCGAGCCGATCATGTTGAACATCGGGGTGGTTCCGCCAAACGACGGGTATTTGGAAGCGGTCCGCGAGATCACCAGCAGACACGGGGTGGCGTTGATCTTCGACGAAGTCAAGACCGGGGCCACCATCGCCGCCGGAGGGGCAGTGGAGAGGTACG
>CAXMOW010000166.1:0-610 GCA_964195235.1 uncultured Acidimicrobiia bacterium
CGCAAACTCGCCGACAAGGACCTGGCACTCGATCGCAGCATGATTCCGCTCGGTTCCTGCACCATGAAGCTGAATGCCGCTACCCAACTAGTGCCGGTCACCTGGCCCGGATTCGGTCGCGTCCATCCCTTTGTGCCGCTTGACCAGGCGCAGGGTTACCAACAGTTATTCATCGAGCTCGAGCAAATGCTTTGTGCCTGTACCGGCTACGACGCTGTATCGCTGCAACCCAACTCGGGTGCGCAGGGTGAGTATGCCGGCCTGCTGGCGATCAAGGGTTACCATCAAAGCCGTAATGAAGGTTACCGTAATATCTGTCTGATTCCGGCTTCTGCGCATGGTACCAACCCGGCCTCGGCACAAATGGCCGGCATGAAGGTAGTCGTCGTAGGCACTGCCAAATCGGGCAACATCGATATGGACGAACTAAAAGCCAAGGCCGAGAAGCACAGCAATGAACTTGCAGCCATCATGATTACCTATCCATCCACCCACGGTGTGTTCGAAGACGACGTTACCGAGGTCTGCGAACTGATCCATTCACACGGCGGACAGGTCTATATCGACGGCGCAAATATGAACGCGATGGTTGGCCTATGCGCCCCGGGTA
>CAXMOW010000167.1:0-606 GCA_964195235.1 uncultured Acidimicrobiia bacterium
TTTGAGGGAGCGTTATCCAAAATCGCAAACGAGAGTGCGTACTTTCCTTGGCGACCATTGGCCATTATCAATAACTAGTCATTACGTAGCTTTTCGAAATAGCGAGTCGAGGTGTCACGAAGGTGCCCTCAGGGTGCCCGGAACCGGTTCCACTAGGTGCATCAGGATTCCGTTCGGTGCATGACCGTGCACTCCTCTGCCATATGGCTCATACTGACGACAGACGACACCAACGACGCGGAGAAGCCCGTCGCGACGGGACAACAGACCACTCAGTGCAGCTCTGTGCATCTCGGTGCTGGTGTCGGAGAGAGGACTCGAACCTCCACGGGGTTACACACCCCACCAGGTCCTTAGTTTGGTGGTGTCTGTACCACATGGTGTCGTCGCGTCCCATCTGGTCAAGAAATCAAAGGGAAAACAAGTACTGCAGCGCCTGTTCATCCCATCCAGTACCAACCAGTCATCAGGCTTTGGGTTGCAGAATGGTTGCAGAGCGAACCGCCCATAAGTGCCGTTATGTGCGGGCATGGCATTTCGGACGTGGCTGAGATGTCCCCCTAGAGGTGGCAGATCCACTTCGGTAGTCGAGAAGGGGGCCGCCCC
>CAXMOW010000168.1:0-243 GCA_964195235.1 uncultured Acidimicrobiia bacterium
TCGAGCCGGATCGACTGGGCGGTTGGTCCCTTGCCGAGAACGATGTCGAGCTGAAAGTCTTCCATCGCCGGATAGAGCACTTCCTCTACGGCCCGGGGAAGACGATGGATCTCGTCGATGAAAAACACATCCCCGTCCTGGAGGTTGGAGAGGATCGCCGCCAGGTCGCCGGGGCGCTCCAGTGCCGGACCTGAGGTGACTCGGACTGTCACGCCCATTTCGTTGGCGATGACCCCGGCCAGT
>CAXMOW010000168.1:368-601 GCA_964195235.1 uncultured Acidimicrobiia bacterium
CCTCTTCGGTCTCGACGGTGGGGCTGAGCAGGCTGTCTTCGCGCATCAGCGTCTCCCCAGGGCCTGCAATGCGGTTTTGATCTGAGTCTCCAGCGGCGTGTCGGGGTCGATGTCGCCCATGACCCCGTTGATCTCCTCGACCGAGTAGCCGAGCCCTTCGAGGGCATGGCGGACGGTGAGTGTTGCCTCCGAGCCGACGACGTCTGCCTCGTGGCCGGCCAGCTTCGGCGCCA
>CAXMOW010000169.1:0-241 GCA_964195235.1 uncultured Acidimicrobiia bacterium
GCTTATCAAATCCACATATGCCTGTGCAGTATCCAGTTTGCTGGTCACTCTCTTGTCCTGTTCGTCGGATCCACCACCATTCGAGTCTACGCCTCGATGGTTGAAAGAGACTCATGACCCGAAGGTCGCGGGTTCAAATCCCGCCCCCGCTACCACCGGGAACCCCAGTCTCTGACTGGGTTTCTCTCTGTCCCGGGTCCTTTCCTGTCAGGCTCCAACCCACCGAAGGGGTCCTTATGTA
>CAXMOW010000169.1:277-599 GCA_964195235.1 uncultured Acidimicrobiia bacterium
GCGGCGTCTGGAATTGGGGCGTCATCCTGTCCCCTCATTTCGCAAGACCCCCCCGCGGAGGACTCAAACAACGACCGGGGCCGCGTGTACACCGACAACATCGCTTGGGTCTGCTGGCCGGTAACGATCCATACCCTGCCACGAGACAATCCCACCGACCCAACTCGTTGTGTGTATCGAACAGCAGGCGCCTAATCGGGAAGCGCATATCCGGCAATATCGGCTGCAATATGGGCGGCTCTCACTTCTCCAAATGCACGGCGACAGTCCCCCGCCTCCCGGTCACAACCTATCTCGGTCAGCGGCGTCCAAGATGCCGCGG
>CAXMOW010000170.1:0-290 GCA_964195235.1 uncultured Acidimicrobiia bacterium
TTGGACGCCGGAGCGACGGCCAACTCGGCGAACGTGCCGCTCGTGGTGAGTGTGTTGTCCCACAATGACCCGAATACCTCGTCGCCGGGCTGCAGGTCGGTCACATTTCCGCCGACGGTCTCCACCACCCCGGCGACATCGGTTCCCCGCACTGGGGCCGACGGCCGCCGGAGCCCGGACTTCAGCCGGATGATGTAGGGGACTCCAGCCACCGTGATCCAGTCCGGGGTGTTCACGCTGGTGGCCCGCACCCGAATCAAAACGCCGTCGTCGCGGACCGAAGGTTGGTC
>CAXMOW010000170.1:300-593 GCA_964195235.1 uncultured Acidimicrobiia bacterium
AAGCTGAGTTCCGAGCGTGTCGTCATGAACCTCGGCCCACTGCAGTCTTAGGCCTGCCGATTCCACCTCGGCGACGGCGTCGTTCTCCTATCCGCCCCGTCGAACGGACAATGAGTAGCGTTTGTGGTGGAGACCCAGCCTGAGATGACACAACTACCGACCGGCACCGTCACCTTCCTGTTCACCGACATCGAGGGGTCAACGCGCCTCTGGTCGCAGAGTCGGGAAGCGATGCGGATCGCGATGGAGCGCCACGACGACATTCTCAGGACGGCGATCGCGGGCAACGGCGG
>CAXMOW010000171.1:0-588 GCA_964195235.1 uncultured Acidimicrobiia bacterium
CGTGCTCACTAGACCACCCGCGTCAAATCCGATATAATTAAGGCATGTTGACAGCTCGATTTCAGCGTCTCTTCCGACGTCTCGTCTCAGTGTTTCTGCGGTATGACGACGTTCCGAGATCCTCCGAGAACGTTGTCGAGATCGCTCAGGCTCGTGCCGTCCTGGAAGATGCAAGAGTGGCGATGGCCGCCGAACGTAAGGTCGTTGCTCGCCGTGCGGCACGGACCGGTCGGGTGCGTTACACGTCCGTGTCGGTCGCGGACCTGGCGATCCTCGACGTCCAGGGCATGATCTCTAACTGACAGGTCACCCTGAACAATCCAGGCCGGTAGCTGAAGAGCCTTGTTCCCTTCGACCATTCTGACGTAGAGGCCTGAACACCTACCGCATGTGCTGTCAGTGACCCGACACTGGGGCCGCACATAACGGCACTTATGGGCGGCTGATGGCTACCGGGCGCTTTTGATTTCTACCTCTATGACATGTGTTGGTCCGATGAGGATTTCGGCTTCGTGCACTTGGTTTTCCACCCATGTGGCCTCGCCAGGTCTCCGATCGACTATCGCTTCAACGCCTTGATCACTGACC
>CAXMOW010000172.1:0-250 GCA_964195235.1 uncultured Acidimicrobiia bacterium
GGGTATCGAGTGATCGTCTCGTCCCCTGGTTCGCCAACGTCTCGCTACGTTTTGGTACTTCTCGACAGCGGTTGACATAACGTCAATCTGACTACGGATCAGGAGGTTGGGGGTTCAAGTCCTCCCGGGCGCGCAAGTAAACACCCTGGTCAACAGGTCAGGCGGTGCCGACGCAATCGCCTACGAATCCCGACTGACCACAGACTGACCACATTCCTCAGCCGTACATCAGTTCGGCCACGGCTTCGGC
>CAXMOW010000172.1:260-588 GCA_964195235.1 uncultured Acidimicrobiia bacterium
ATACCTTCGATACGAAGTCTGGATGGACACCGACACCGTCTTGTTTTGTGAATATGCGCCCTGTTTCCAACCACGCTGGTCCAGCAGCAAGACGTTCGATGGATTGTCGCCTCTTCCACCGGGTCAACTCTTCGATGGTTCGGTGGTCAAGGCCTACCTGTCGCATTCCGCTGCGCGTCTTGGGTGGATGTTCGACTAGTTCGTAATCCACGGAGACAATCGACCGCTGAATCCGCATCCGGCTCTTATCAGCCGAGAGGTCACCCCATTCGAGACCGCAAATCTCGCCCCGGCGCAAGCCAGTAGAAAAGGCCAGGGTGAAAAGCGG
>CAXMOW010000173.1:0-585 GCA_964195235.1 uncultured Acidimicrobiia bacterium
CTGCGCTTCTTCGGCTCGGACGTCGAGGAGTTCGAAGACAGCCTCTGACCGGATCCACGGTCCCCGGAGGGGGCCATTGCGCGGGCCACGGATCTGGCCGCCCGGCCCGAATTCCACATGCTCAACCAGTACGAGAACGAGGCGAACGTCGAGGCCCACATTCGCACGACCGGCCCCGAGATCTGGCGCCAAACGGAGGGCAAGGTCACCCACTTCGTCGCCAGTCTGGGCACCTGCGGGACCATCACTGGCAACGGCCGCTTCCTCAAGGAAAAGAATCGGGACATCCAGGTCATTGGCGTGCATCCGGAGGAGGGTCACGACATCCCCGGAGTGCGCTCGATGCGCCAGTTGGAGCACACCAAGCTCTTCCGACCGGACGAGTACGACACCCTCGTGGAGGTCGGCAACCGGAAGGCTTTCGACATGTGCTTGCGTCTGACCCGAGAGGAGAGCCTCATCGCCGGACCCAGCTCTGCCCTCGCCCTGGTCGGCGCCCTCGAGGTGATCGAGGACCAGCCGGACGCTGTGGTCGTCGTCATCTTCCCGGACAACGTGTTCAAGTACGCCTCCTCATTCGAGCGG
>CAXMOW010000174.1:0-293 GCA_964195235.1 uncultured Acidimicrobiia bacterium
AACATGCTGGACCTGGCCGACACCATCATCCAATCCGGATTGAAGCGGACGGAATCGCGCGGCGCCCATCAGCGGACGGACCATCCTGCAAGGGACGACGAGAATTTCCTGGCCCACTCTCTGGCGCATCGGACCGCGGACGGCCCGTCGAGGATCGAGTATCTGCCCGTGACTATCACTCGCTGGCCTCCGGGCGAGCGCGTTTACGGAAGGTAGACGGAATGGCCGAATCGATCACACTGCGGATCCAGCGCTACAGACCTGAAGAAGAAGAGGAGCCGGTCTGGGAGAGT
>CAXMOW010000174.1:326-581 GCA_964195235.1 uncultured Acidimicrobiia bacterium
AGCTTCGAGGTTCCCTGTCGCGATGAATGGATGCTCCTCGACGGTCTCAACCACATCAAGGACCATCTGGACGGCACCCTCTCGCACCGCTGGGCCTGCCGGATGGGCGTCTGCGGAAGTTGCGGGATGATGGTCAACGGCGAGCCGGTGCTCACCTGCGCCACCTATCTGTCGGGGCTGGGGCCCGGCCCCGTTCGCGTCGAACCACTCCGCGGCTTTCCCGTGATCCGCGATCTGGTGGTGGATATCCGGGGC
>CAXMOW010000175.1:0-579 GCA_964195235.1 uncultured Acidimicrobiia bacterium
GCACAAAACGGCACTTATGTCCGCCTGAGTCAGGGCATCACGAGGGATACATAATGCCAGTTATGGGCGGCTATAGGGCCTCCCGACGGAGCACGCCTGACGCGTGATCAGCCGCCCATAAGTGCCGTTATGTGCGGCCGTCTGGGGTGTTGCTCGATGCGTAGTGTCGAGGAGAGGAGGTGCATCTATGCCCATCGTCAATGACATGAAACAGGAGACGTTGTTCTCTTTTAAGGACACGGTTGAGGCGGATTCGACCAAGGCGGACCGTTGGCCGACGGTGGTAGCCCACTGGGACGGCAAGGCTGCCTCTCGTATCCAGTTCGAAGATAAGGAGGCCCATATCGGAGGCCGAGGAGAGCTAAACCCGATGCAGTTCGTATTGGCTGCGTTCGCTGCCTGCGATGTTGACCTTGTTGCCATGCACGCCACCATGATCGGTCTCGAAGTGGACAGTCTGAGAGTGGAAGCGTCGGGTCATTTCAACGTTCAGTCCTACATCGGGTTGGAAGACAAGCCCGGTTCTGGATACGACCAGATCTCCTACAAGGTGATCCTCGACGCACCAGACGCCACTCC
>CAXMOW010000176.1:0-578 GCA_964195235.1 uncultured Acidimicrobiia bacterium
GACACGGATGGAGCGGCGACGGACTCACCACGATTGTCAGTCCCAGCGTTGGCACCTCGATTGGAGTTCTGATCAATGAGCTGACGGGTCCCGGTGACGGTGTGATCATTCAGCCGCCGGTGTTCACCGACTTCAAACCGCTGATCTTGTCCTCCGCTCGGACGGTGACGAGAAACCCCCTCGTGCTCACGGTTGACGGGTATCGAATGGACCTAGATGGGCTCGCCGAAACGGCTTCCAATTCTGCTGTGAGACTGATGATTCTGTGCAATCCCCACAATCCGGTGGGGAGATTGTGGTCCAAACCAGAACTGAGAGCTGTTGCTCGCATCTGCGCTGAGAACGACGTGGCTGTTATCTCAGATGAGATACACGCTGACCTCACCCATCCACCACACTCTTTCACCCCGTTCGCTGAGGCGGCGAAAGGGACCGGCGTCACCTGGGCGGCAACCCACGGACCGACCAAGACCTTCGGTCTGGCGGGTATCTGCGACACGCTCCTCATAACCGACAGCACCGACATTGGCGGCCAGTTCACGACAATGAGCAGACGTCTCCACCTCACCCGAAACAAT
>CAXMOW010000177.1:0-574 GCA_964195235.1 uncultured Acidimicrobiia bacterium
GACGACCCGCTGATAGGCGTCAGCGTTCTCGACCGTCGTCCAACCACGCCAGATCCTTGCCACGGTGGGGTTCATAGCCATCTAAGCCACCTCCTCGATGCCCACAATACGAACCGCCCATAAGTGCCGTTATGTGCGGCTGTTTATCGGCGTGTCGAAAGCAGGCGGAACGCGAGTCCTAGGGCTACGCCGTAGACGAGGTGGGCGCTGAGGTCTTGCCACAACACGTCCCGGGCGAGACCAAGCGCCGGGTTGGCCGTTCCCAGAGTGAGCGCAGCCACACCGTGTGCTTCCCCCCATCCGATTCCGGTCAGCCAATGGACTCCATTGTTCGCGGCGCGGGCCGACGAATCGGGCAGATCGATTCCGGCGAGTCGTGTGATCACCTTGGCAGTTCGAGCCGGGGCGGGAGCATCCTCGTAGCGGTCTGTGCCCTCCGAGGTTTCCCACGCGATGAAAGGCTGTGAACCCCCGCCGCTCCGAAACCGGCGATACCAGAAAAGGTCCATGCACATAGTGCCCACCGCACCACCAATCGCACCGATGACGACGGATCTGAAAAACCGGGACATAC
>CAXMOW010000178.1:0-574 GCA_964195235.1 uncultured Acidimicrobiia bacterium
ACTCTCCAACCACGGCGAAGGCATCCAGCATCTTGTCGTCGACCAATTCAGGCATCTCGGCCCAACGGCCCTCTACGGACAACTGATGTAGTTGCTGGCCCACCTCCTCAAAGCCGTGGATTTCCAGAACGGGAAAGTAGGTTCTGGTCGAGGAGTAGAAGGCGATGCGCCGGCGCACTTCGGCCTTCTTTTCGCTGAGGCTGGCCTGATCTGGCCCGGTGATGATAAAGCCGCCTCCGCCAAGAATCAGGCTGGAGGGGTCGCGGCCGGCTTTTCGAGCCCCTGCCTCCAAACCGGGCCTAACCACCTGCCTGACGTACTCCGGGGAAGTGAGGCTGTGCAGGAGCAGGCCGTCGCCAACTTCACCGGCCACCCGGCAGTTGTAGCGGTTCACTGCGGCGGTAAAAATATCCGGCGGCGGGAACTGGCTCGGGCCCGGGTCGAAAAATGGAGTCATCAGCGAGAATTGATAAAACCTCCCCTGATAGCTCAGCGCTTGTCCGGTTTGCCAGCAGTCCCAGATGTTCCTGAGGGACTCCACGTATTCCCGTAGTCTCGGTCCTGGAGATTCCCA
>CAXMOW010000179.1:0-568 GCA_964195235.1 uncultured Acidimicrobiia bacterium
AGAGTCCGCCGAGCTGTGACGCCGATTCGGTTGGTGGTAGCTACCAACAGTCTGTAGGAGAACTCACGGCGACCCGATTCAGAAATGAACGTGTCCACATCCTTCTTCGTGATGGAATACTCCGGCGAGTAAGCCTTCGCCTGGATCGCCCAAAGATCACCGTCGACCGTTCTGGCAACCACGTCGATTCCGGCGTCGGCCCCCCAACGA
The DNA here is from genome assembly GCA_964195235.1 of uncultured Acidimicrobiia bacterium. Taxonomy (GTDB): domain Bacteria; phylum Actinomycetota; class Acidimicrobiia; order Spongiisociales; family ZC4RG35; genus CAXMPK01. The sequence continues at coordinate 211 of CAXMOW010000179.1, forward strand.
CCCGGCCACTCGTCCCACAGCCAAACCCGTTTGATCTGACTCCGATAAACGGGGTCGTGGAGAAGCCACCATTTGACGATCCGCTCGAACTCTTTACCCCTGACATTCGGATCGACGGTCGGGTCAAGTTCGGCGGGATGATGACCGTCGCTCACGCTATGACTGATTGTCGCTAGTGATCACCCGCACGTATGTGCGGTCCGTGATGCCCTGGGCCAGCCGTACATAAGTGCCGTTGTGTGCGGTTTGAAGCTTCGGTCAGATTGCTTGTGGTACGACGCGCTGTTTGGGAGCCATATATGTTGACGAGTGATTTAGGGGACATGTGTCTGTTGAACAGATTCGAGTTGATTCCTTC
>CAXMOW010000180.1:0-564 GCA_964195235.1 uncultured Acidimicrobiia bacterium
TCGTCAGCCACGCCCCACCAGCAGTATTCGACAAACCCGAATTCGTATCGACACCATCCACCCGCACGTAATAAATAGTCCAGTAGTGAAAATCGTCGGCCCCCGTGTTGGCACTCGTCCCCAAGGGAGTGGTCACTTGCACATCCACCGTTCCCGAACCCGCGGGTGAGGTGGCCGTGATCTGCGAGTTGCTGTCCACGGTGAAACCCGTCGCCGGGTTAGCGCCAAAGTCCACCGCCGTAGCACCGGTGAACCCCGACCCCGAAATCACCACCGAGGTCCCTCCCGCCTCCGGACCATTCGATGGACTCAACGCCGACACGGACGGTGGTGACGGAGGGGCCTCCTCGTAGTGGTAGCCGAGGTCGACGGTGCCGGTGTCTGTGACGTTGTCTGTGCGGGTGGTTCTGGTGTCGAGTCCGAGGTTGGTAGCGGTGTCGGAGCCAGCGTCGATGGCGGGACTGTCTGAGGCTTGGCCGGCAGCGATGTGGGAGAGGTGGTAGTCAGCAGCGGCGGCATTGACAAAGAGCGGATCCGACGAGATGTTGCCGGTGCCGGGGAGGA
>CAXMOW010000181.1:0-564 GCA_964195235.1 uncultured Acidimicrobiia bacterium
ACAGACCAATCAGTGCGACACGACCTCGTCCAGAAGCGGTCGCTGAAGGCATAAAGAGCAGCCTATTACCCGGTGGCATTGCCCTCGGTCCTTCCGGCTCTGACGCCGTGATCAGCCGCCCATAAGTGCCGTTATGTGCGGTCTGTGATGACTCTTGTGATGAGGTCAGTCGGGGAAAGGGTCGATCCTCTCTACGCCACCCACGACCGGCGAGACGGCGAGGTGCAACCCGTTGGGGCGTCCGTTCTCGCCAAGGATCCGCTGCCGTGGTGTTGTAGTTGATCGCTTAGCCCTTGTTTCAACCCGTGTAGGGCGTTTAGTGCTTGGCGACGCTCGAGGCTGAGGTCAGTTGCCAGTTTGTTCACTGTGAAGTCGCCAGGGTTGTCCATCAACCACTGGATGCTGCGTTCTCGAATTGTTGTCATGTCTTTTAGGACGGCGAAAGAGGGAAAACGGTTCCGAATATCAGCAACCAAAAGCAACCATTTCAGGCGTACCCCCTCCACGGCTAGGAATGTGGCTGATTGGCCACGTTTCGTGGCCATGAGAGAGAGGAAAACAATA
>CAXMOW010000182.1:0-289 GCA_964195235.1 uncultured Acidimicrobiia bacterium
GGGGCTTTCAGGCAAGCAGGTCGGAGTTTGCGCCAAGCTGATCGGCAATCTCTACCGCTTGATGATTGAGAAGGACATGAGTCTACTTGAGATAAATCCGCTCATTGTGACCGAGGACGGTGGTCTTCTGTGCCTCGATGCCAAGATGAACTTCGATGCCAATGCGCTCTATCGTCATCCCGACATCGTTGATATGCGCGACATCGGCGAAGAGGATCCTATGGAGGTCGAGGCTTCGGAGCACGACCTGTCCTACGTCAAGCTCGACGGCTCGATCGGCTGCATGGTG
>CAXMOW010000182.1:299-559 GCA_964195235.1 uncultured Acidimicrobiia bacterium
CAGACCCCGCCAACTTCCTCGACGTGGGCGGCGGCGCGTCGAAGGAGAAAGTACAAGAGGCTTTCAAGATCATTCTCAGCGACCCGGCCGTGAAAGGCATCCTGGTCAATATCTTCGGCGGCATCATGCGTTGTGACATCATCGCAGAGGGTGTCGTGGCGGCGGCACGCGAGATGGCGATAAACGTTCCGCTCGTCGTACGGCTCGAAGGTACAAACGTGGAGCTTGGTCAGAAGATCTTGAACGAAAGCGGGCTCAAG
>CAXMOW010000183.1:0-558 GCA_964195235.1 uncultured Acidimicrobiia bacterium
GGGCACCACCCGAGGAACTGTACGCCCATTTCGATTCGACGCCGCTGGCCGCAGCTTCGCTCGCCCAGGTGCATCGGGCCAGGTTGCATGACGGCCGCGATGTCGCTGTGAAGATCCAGCGCCCGGACATTCACGCCCAATTGCGGTCCGACGTCCGCATCCTGGTCCGCATGTCCCAGGCCATGGAGCGACGGGCCCGCTGGGCGGAGGACATGGACTTGGCAGGGATCGTGTTCGAATTTGGCACCACCCTCCTGCGGGAACTGGATTACAAGATCGAGGCTTACAACGCCCGCCGACTCAGCAGGGTGCTGGAACCCATCGAAGGTATCCGAGTCCCAGGCGTCATTTACGAGCTGTCGTCTTCGGGAGTGCTCACGCTCGAGTTCATCCATGGCGTCAAGTCGACCGACGCGGCGGCCATCGACGCGGCTGGGCTCGACCGGGAGCAGCTGGCCAACCGCGTGGTGCAGGGAGCGGTGAAGATGCTGATGATCGACGGTTTCTTCCACGGCGACCCCCATCCCGGCAACGTGTTCGTCGATCTGGACAACGGCG
>CAXMOW010000184.1:0-553 GCA_964195235.1 uncultured Acidimicrobiia bacterium
CCGGTTATTTGCAGACGAAGTAATACCAATACATGGCGGTGGCAACACTGCGTCTCGCAGTCGATCAAGTCAACCCGGAGGGTGCACCGCATTGGCGCGGGGCGCAGCGTTTCATCAGAACGGTGAAGAGATCATGGACACGAATTGTTATCGAGTTACCCGATCGGGTTGGTCAGGGAATAGGTGGTGCGTCACGGCTCTGAGTGGGCGCCGGTTCTGGCGGCAGTCGTGTCAGCCTTTCGGGAGAACTGAAGACGATTGACATCACCTGAAATCATTGACTCATATCTGAGAGTCACATCACCGCAATCCTCACAAATAACCCGTTCGAGGTATCCAGTGACAACGGACACCGTGCTGTGATGCGAGCAGCTGGCTTTTCGTCGATCTGTCATTCGCCGCGGTCCCCAGTTTTTTCGTAGCCGCCCCAGAATCACCGATTCAACGACGACAGCAAGGACCAGTTTCTAAGCACGAACTAGAACTAGACACCCCATGCGGGTGCAGTTGTGGTCGCACAGCGACCACAACTGCACCCGCACAGGGTTCGTTT
>CAXMOW010000185.1:0-544 GCA_964195235.1 uncultured Acidimicrobiia bacterium
GGGCGGCGACGCCCAGCCGCAGATCGTGTTGCAGTTGCTGGCCCGCCACCTTCGTCACGGACAGAGCGCCGGTCGGACGATCGGGTCGGGCCGGTGGGTGCTCGGCCCCGACGATGGCGAAGGCGGGTTCGACACGTGGCGCCCCGGCATGGCCCGCCGGGTGATCGTCGAGGGCCACGCACCCGACACCTGGGCGCCGGCGCTGGAGTCGATGGGACATGCCGTCACCGTCGAGCGCGAGAATCCCGGCCAGTTCGGACACGCCCACCTCATCGAGGTGACCGCCTCGGGTGATCTGGCCGGTTGTGATGAGCAGGATTCCGCCGAAGCGCGCTATCCCGTACTGGACCTGGTCGGCATTGACGGTGCTCTCCCATCCACCCAACTGATCCACCTGGGTGGTGAACAGGATGTAGGCGGTGAAGATCAGGTAGTAGGCGAAGTCCGTGAGGACTATGAAGCTCTTTCCCGTGCTCGGGTTGGAGCGGAACACCTCGGCCGCGTAGCTGCGCCCGAAGCGCTTGATGAACGGGCCCAGGAACAG
>CAXMOW010000186.1:0-538 GCA_964195235.1 uncultured Acidimicrobiia bacterium
ACCTCGAGCTCACCGCCTTGAGAACCCAGGCGGCATGCCGGCTCCATTCGGTGCTGACGCTGCTGCGACCAGGGGGAATGACCCAACGACTCTCAGCCGACAAGGCGTCCCGAATGTTGCAGGGGATGCGGAATCTCGACGTCATCGGCTCCCAACGCCGAACCATGGCCAAGACTCATCTTGGTGATATCAGACGGTTGGACCGGGAGATCAAAGCCAACAAGGTGTTGATCTCAAAGGCGGTAGCCACCTCGGGAACCACGGTGACCGACGTCTACGGAGTCGGCCCAGTCGTTGCTGCGTTCCTGATCGGATACACCGGCGACATCGGCCGGTTCGCATCGGCTAACCACTACGCCTCATACAACGGGACCGCACCCATCGAAGTGTCCTCCGGAGGAAAGAAGAAGCATCGGCTCTCGATGCGAGGCAACCGGATGTTGAACCATGCCATCCACATGGCCGCCGTCACCCAGATCCGCCACGACACCGCAGGCCGGGTCTACTACAACCGGAAACAAGCCGAAGGCAAAACCAG
>CAXMOW010000187.1:0-258 GCA_964195235.1 uncultured Acidimicrobiia bacterium
TTCGTCGTCAGAGCCCAGAGAGACGAGGTGGCCGAGCTGTCTTTTGTCGGCGCCCGGACCGCCAAGCCCGCACCAGAAGTCGTCCGGGCGATCGAGGAAGCCGATGCGGTCGTGATTGCACCGTCGAACCCGCCGCTCTCCATATGGCCGATCCTGGCGGTACCGGGGATTCGGGAGGCGGTGAACCGCCATCAGCAGGTTGTCGCCATCAGTCCGCTCTTCGGCGGTAAACCGGTCAAGGGACCAGCCGATCGCGTG
>CAXMOW010000187.1:268-534 GCA_964195235.1 uncultured Acidimicrobiia bacterium
TTGGTGAGCCGCCTGGAGCTGATCCCGCTCACCGGGATCGGCGAGATCCAACGGGGCGAAGATCTGGCCCAGGTGCTGCTCGATGCTGTCGATGCCGGTGACGAAGCGTTCGTCGACGATGACATCCTCGTCGTCACCCACAAGATCGTCTCCAAGTCCGAAGGCCAGGTCGTCGAGATCGTGGACGAGGCCTCCTATCGCCGGCTGGTCGAAGACGAAGCGACGGCGATCGTGCGCCGGCGAGGTGACCTCGTGATCACCCAAAC
>CAXMOW010000188.1:0-529 GCA_964195235.1 uncultured Acidimicrobiia bacterium
CCGGCGCTCCGTGTGGACGCCTGCATGCGAGGCATCCGGCGTGCCTGAAGGTCTTTTGATACACGACCTTCGAGATACCGCCGCATCACTCGCTATCTCATCTGACGCTTCGGTGCTGGCTGTAACACGAATGCTGGGCCACAAGAGCGCAAAGATGACGCTGGACACGTATGCGAGCCTCTTCGACAGCGACTTGGAGGAGCTTGCCGAAAAAATGGACAAGAAATTCGCGGCAGCAGACGCCGAAGATGGAGATTCGGACGGCAAGGTTGCCAATCTGCCGAGACAGGCGGACCTCAGCGTGTGACCCCTGGTAGACACAACTATTGCTGCTTTACACATAACACCTGGTAGAAGGCAAAAGACCTGCCGATTTGTAATCAGGTGGTCACGGGTTCAAATCCTGTCCGCGGCTCGACTCTGGACAAGTCGAACTGGGTGATAAATTCAAAGTCAGCATGAGCCAAGCGCAGGAACCCAAGTTGGTGATCCCTCCGTCGCGAAGACGGATCGGGCCCTGGGGCACCGG
>CAXMOW010000189.1:0-525 GCA_964195235.1 uncultured Acidimicrobiia bacterium
GAGATTGAATTCTTACCAGACCGAATTTTAAAAAATCTTTCTCAACATCAACAAATAACAAAACCCTTAGCGGAGAATTTACATCATTTACCTGAATTATCATCAAATTTAATTTGTAAACTTTCGAATGATTCTGACTATATGTTTGATACTTTTATGAATAAATTTATTACTTAATTAATTATATTTTTTAAATTAAGTAATACTTTAAACAAAAAAACTAAATAAAAAATAATTAAATTTTATTATTTATTTATTTTATTTGTTTGCTCTAAATATTATCCTATTTGGTAATTGAATACAATTAAAAGCAGAACAACGAATAGATTTTTAAAATAAATCTACAAAAAAAACTTAAGGAAATTTAAAGAGAGTTTGATCCTGGCTCAGGATGAACGCTGGCGGTATGCCTTACACATGCAAGTTGTACGAGAGTTTTTAACTCAAGTAGCGGACGGGTGAGTAACACGTGAGAATTTGCCTTCAGGAGGGGGACAACAACTGGAAACGGTTGCTAATACCCCA
>CAXMOW010000190.1:0-504 GCA_964195235.1 uncultured Acidimicrobiia bacterium
GTGCGTCAGGTCGTTGGGCTGCGGTTACTCCCCCCGTGTTCGACTCGAACGTTGGCCGACGCCGCCGTATCAGTCTCGGCACCTTCGAGTCCCGTGAGGATGCTCTCGAAGCCCTCACTGCCTTCCAAGGAGACCGTCGTACAGCCGAGATTGGAAGGCAACGGCTAGGGGAGTATCTGACTCGCTGGTTGGAGTTAGTCGAGTCTCAGGTTGCAGTTGGTCATATTGGTCGCCGGACTGCAACCGGATATGAGCAAGCGGTGCGATTGCACATCTCACCGGCGATGGGACATTTGCGGTTGGACGAGTTGAACCATCTTGTGGTGCATGGCTGGTTAACCAGCCTCAGTGTGGGGAAGGGCTTGTCGGACCAGACGGTGGTTCGGCTCTATCGCACACTGCACCGGGCAATCGCCGACGCACCCCTGAACCGAAATTCGGTTGCGCTACCTCTTCACATGCGACCGGTGGTGAGGTCGAGGCGGGAAATCGTAAGGCCCACAT
>CAXMOW010000191.1:0-501 GCA_964195235.1 uncultured Acidimicrobiia bacterium
TCGCCCTCTTCCTCGTCCGCCGCCGAAATCTCCCAAGGCTCGACGCGGCCGCAGGGCTGGTGCTGTGGGGGCTGCTCATCGTTGGCCTCGAACACGGTCTATTTGGACTGGCCGGCTTCGGCGGGTTAGACCTCCTCCGCCACACCGGGTTCCACTTCCAAATGCTCGCCGCGTACGGTCTCGCAGCTTTCGCGCTGGTCGGTGTTGTGGTGACGCCTCTGATCCGACGCGGGGATACGGTCGGCTGGTTCGGCCTCCTCGTCCTCCTCGTCATCGGAGTTGGCGCCGAAATCGCCACTGCTGCCGTCACTGCGCCGCACGGTGTCGGCGACATCAGGGGGGTCTTCCTTTGGGGATACCCAGTTGCATGGGTGACAGCCCTTGTCTTGTCCTTCCGCCCCATCTTCCGTCCCGAAGGCAGCCAGGGCCCAACACCAAACCCGTGACGATTAGCCGCAATTACCTCGCCCAAGACCGGCGATGTGCGCGTACATAAGTGCC
>CAXMOW010000192.1:0-501 GCA_964195235.1 uncultured Acidimicrobiia bacterium
GTCACTCTGGGCATCGGGTACATCATCTGGGCATTCATCGTCTACGGACGAGGCCAGACGCCCGCCAAACAGCTGTTGAACATGTACGTGCTCGACGAACGTACAGGCCGACCTGCCAGTTGGGGCACAATGTTCCTGAGAGGGTTCGTAATCGACGGATTCCTCCCCTTCTTCTGTGGAATATGGCCGATCCTCAGCGGGCTGTGGATCTTCAGCGGCGATTCGCGCCAGCGACTCACCGACAAGATGGTCTCCCCGATCGTCGTCGATGCGCCCAACGGCCTACCCGTCTGACGCGACAGGGATGGCGCGACCCATGTCGGCCGAACTTCTGGTCGCCTAGCTGCTCAGCCAGACCTCGGTGTCGGGGTGGAATTGGCTCCACGCGAACCAGAAGGCCTGGTGGGCAGCAACCTCGGCGCCATCCTCGGTGGTCGCCCGCAGCCCGTCGCCGTCGAGGGAGAGACTCACGCCTCGCAGCTCGACCACCTCGCCCCCGTT
>CAXMOW010000193.1:0-500 GCA_964195235.1 uncultured Acidimicrobiia bacterium
GTAAGTCCTGCTTTTCCTTGGATACCTTGGCTGGAACGGTGCAGATGACTCGGTACCCGCGGACGGCGCCGACCAGCGCCAGACCAACACCGGTGTTGCCCGAAGTCGGTTCGATGATGGTGCCACCAGGTCTGAGGGAGCCATCCTGCTCGGCTTGGTCGATCATCGACACAGCGATCCGATCCTTGATCGAGCCACCTGGATTCATGAACTCGAGTTTGGCCACCAGGTTCCCGGGCGGATGGAGTCGGGTGAGGCGAACCAGCGGAGTGTTGCCGATAGTGGCAAGGACATCGTCAAAGACTTCCATTTCGATGCGGAGGCTAGGGCGTCTTGTCTGCTCTGGACTCGGACAGCATCACGATCATGACGATGAGAGCGGCTGCCAGGGTGAGGACGCCGGCGAACCAGTAGGCACCCGAGGTGTCCGCAATAATCACAGCCTGACCAGCTATTGACATTGTCCGATCTTGGCACATCGGATTCAATGGAGGCGCGTC